>NZ_JBFTLH010000016.1:0-129734 GCF_056396345.1 Cupriavidus sp. 05T42 | reverse complement strand
TCCTTGTTGAATGCATCGAGGGACATGATCTTCGTCTCGAGCCGTGCGTCTTCCACAGTGGCGGACCCTTTGACCGTCACGCCGGCGGGCAAATCGATAAGATGGCGTCCCACACAACGCGGGATTAGGTTGGTAGTCAGGGCATTCACTGTCTGTTGTTCCTGAGCCGTCAATGAAGGGGATTTCGCACAAGCCGGCAGCACAAGCGCTACGCCCGCGAGCGCGCTGATCACCACATATCGTTTCATCATCGCGGCGCGCTCAGAAGGCATTCGGCCGGGGCCGCAGGGTTCGGGAGATGGCGTCCCAGACCGCGAGGGCCTCGGCGTCCGTCAGCGATGCGCGTTCGAGCGGACGATCGTCCGGGAGCGGGTTCGCTGTCTCCATGTCGAGCCGTATGAAAGGCCCCTGTGCATCGGCCGTGAGCGCATTCGCTTCCAGCGCAAAGAGATGTCCGTCCACTTCCGTGGTGGGTCTTGGGCCTGCCAACAGCCATTCCTCGGCGTCAACGCCGGTCAATGCGACCTTTCCTTTACGAACCGTCCGACCGCCTTCGATCTGGGACAACGCCGCCTCGATCTGACGATGCCGCTGCAGGAGCGAACTCCTTTCAACGAGACTGGAGTCCGTCACGATGGTGAAGTCGACATCCTCATGGCTTGCAAGAAGGAACCTCGACTTAGTTCGTTCCTCCTCGCGCGCCTTGCCGCGGAKGAAGCCGCGAGGGAGACATAGCCCCGGCTCCGTTGGAATCTCGTCATCGGCCCGGCCGCGAAAATTCGTGAGCAGTTCAAAGACATGGTTGGCCTTTCGCGGCACACTGTTCTTGATTTCCATGCGCTGCACGATCGGGTTATCCGCCAGATCGGGGCTGGTGAAATCGGATGCGTCCAGCGTGATCTTGACACGAACCCCATTCTMCCAACGATAGCCTTCCAGTTTTCGAATTGCGATGTGGCTGCGTTCCGAGCCCCGGTGCATGAAGTAGCGGGAGTGCTCGTCCCATGCGGGCACATTGAGATAGAGGAACGGGTGAGCGTCAATGCTCTTCACCGCCTTGAGTTCGGCTTCGCGCGCGGAGATCTCCTTGTTAAATGCATCGAGGGACATGATCTTCGTCTCGATCCGCGCGTCTTCCACGGTGGCGGAGCCTGTGACGGTCGTGTCTGCAGGCAAATCGACTAGATGGCGTCCCACACAACGCGGGGTTAGGTTGGTAGTCAGGGCACTCACTGTCTTTTGTTCCTGAAGCGTCAATGGAGGGGTCTTCCCACAAGCCGGCAGCGCGAGCGTAAAGATCACGATAAGTAGCGACAAGAAGCGTTTCATTTGCGATAGGCCATTGAAGTTTGTTTCACGGCATCCGTGATCTTGACGATCGACCAGACGGTGAATAGCTGGAGTGGCAAGACCTTGTACGCGGCTTCGTGCTCTATCCCTCGGTAAGCCAGGCAGACCTTCGCTTTCTCCCGTGGCGCTGCGCCGGACCGGCGCGGGACAGTGCCGTCGCCGCTCTCGTCTGCACCGTTCAGGTCAAAGACAACGTGCAATGGCTTTCCGGCGCTGCGCGTGAGGACCGAAAGGGTGCCACGGCCTGTGTCGTGCATTACCGTTCCMTCGGCAAGGTCATCAATGGCGCGCGGCCCGAAGCGCGGCCCAGCATAACGCCGCCCCCATGTGACCTCTCCCCATGTCTTGTGTGCGGTATCGTCGCCGTAGAACGCATACGTATTCGCGTGATATCGGTTCGCGATGGCACGATGAAATGGGCGCACTAGCGTCTCAACGGTTTCCACGTACCGTTGCCAGTCCTCGTTTACTGTTTTTTTGTACGTATCGAGCGGATTGATAAGGTGTTCGTGGCATAGCGCCCACCACTTTCCCCGCACGGTGTAGATCTCGTTGTAGGGATCTGACTGCGGAAGCGAGACCATGCGGTTGCCATCACGGATCTTCAGCCAATGGCTGCCGTACTCGGGCGTGGGCAGCAATTGCAGGGGTCCGGGCGCTTGTGCAAAAACCGCCGTCACTTCTTCGGCATTACTACCCAGGACGCTTCCCGCCGCACCCTCCGTACCGGCTTTCACCCGCTTGTAGGCTGCCGCAGCGCCGGTCGCCGGCATGACCCCATTCACCACACCGAGGATGACTTCCCTGCCGCCCATCGACTCAGTGAAATACCTCCCGACAAGTCCGCCCATCGAATGCGTAACGAGGATGGCGCGGTCGCACATGAATCCCTGGCTTCGGTAGAAGGCCATGAACGCATTGACTCTGGCCGCCAGGCGCTTTGCCGAATCCTCGTTGGACTGCAGCCAGTTGTATCCCACGGCATGGACGGGATAGCGGTACTTGTAGGACAAGGCGGCTTCTTCGCGCGTGAGCGCGGCCACGCCGATCGCGCGGGCCTTCACGTCATCCAGCAGCGTCGAACGTATGCCGTTCTGCCATTGATGTGTATCGTTGAGCGCTCCCTCAAGCCAGGCGAGGAACTCTCCATAGCTMATGTATGCGACTTCGCCCCAGCCTCGCCGCTGCATTTCCTCTTTGGTCAGCGCGCTTCCGGTCGGAAGCTTCCCTTTGCGATACACGATCGTCTCATTCGGATTCAGGATCCTTTTGCGATCGGCCGCATCCTTGCTCGTCCAATGGAACACGGTACGTATGCTATCCAGCAGCCAAACAGCTTTACCTTCCCCATCTTTCTCAGCCAAATTCGACCCCATCACCCCCGGCACGAACACCACCGGGATGACCCGCCGCGAGACCAGGTAGCAAATCGCCTCGGTCTTTCCCTTCGACATGACGGATCGATACCGCACGGAGCCGTCTTCCTGAATCTCGGGCGGGATAATGCGTTGCGTGACTTCCATGACATCACCGTTGTTGTTTGACGTTGACCATCGCCGGCTTCTCAGAGAGCACCCGGCCTGGGCCGCAGGGTGCGGGACACGGCGTCCCATAGGGCCAGCGCCTGCGCCTCCGTCAGCGAGGCCTTCTTCAACGGTTCTTCCAGGCCCGTGGGGCCGCCGTTGCTCAGCTTGACGGCGACGAACGGTGTCTCCGGGCTGCCGGTCGTGGCGTTGCTCTCCAGCCGGAACGCCTGCCCCTGGACGTTCGTCACGATCATCGGCCCCGCAATAACCATCTCCTCGCCCCGGCCACCGGGCAGATCCACCGTGCCCCTGCGTAACGTCTTCCCGTCATCGAGCACGCGTTGCGCAGCGGCAATCGGGCCGCCCCGCCACAGCAAGGAGGTCTTCTCCTGAAGGCTGGAATGGGTGAATACGTTGAAGTAGACGTCGGGATAGGCCGGCAAATTGAAATCGACGTCGACCTGCTCGTCATCCTTCGACTTGCCCAGGAGAATCCCGCCGGGAACGCAGAGGCCGGGCTCTGTGGGTATCGCGCCATCCGGCCGGCCGCGGAAGCTGGTGAGCATTTCGAACACCTGTGTGGCGGCGCGAGGCACGTCGTTCTTGGTCTCCATTTTCCGCACGAGCGGATCCTTGGTCTGATCGGGCTTTGTGAAGTCCCAGGATTGAAGCTCGATCCTGATCAGCACACCGTTCTCCCACCGGTAGCCTTCCAGTATTCGATGTCCCGGATCGTTGCCGATCGAGCCACGATGCAGGAAGTAGCGTGAATGTTCATCCCACGCCGGCGCGTTCACGTACAGGAAGGGATGCGCATCGATGCTTCGCGTCTTGGTGAGTTCGGCCTCCCGGGCTGCCACCTCTTTCTGGAATTGGTCCAGCGACATGGCTACCGTCTCGACGAGGGCACCTTGCATCTTCACCATGCCGCCCAATTCGACTTGCGCCGGCATATCGATGAGGTAGCGCCCCACGCATTGCGGGACGAGTTGGGTGGTCAGTGCCTGGATGGCTTGTTGTTCTTGCGCGGTCATTTTCGGAGGGAAATCGCAGCCGGCAAGCGTCAGGCACAGGCCGGCGGTAAAGAATCTGCGGGTCAGGTTCATTTGCCGTACGCCATCGAGGTGAGCTTGACGGCATCGGTGATCTTCACGATCGACCAAAGCGTAAAGAATTGGATGGGCAGCGCCTTGTAGGCACCTTCGTGATCGATGCCACGATAGGCCAGGCAGACCTTTGTCCTGCCTTTTGGCGCGGCACCCGAGCGGTGCGGGACTGTGCCGTCACCGCTGTCCGCTGCGGCTTGAAGCTGGAACACGGTCCGGACGGTGTTGTCACCGCGCCGGGTGTGAACGGCGATTTCGCCGGTGCCCTTGTTCGCCACCACCTTGCCATCCAATGGGTCATCGACAGGCAGGCCTCTTGCCGGCCCGAGGCCTGCCTGATGGCGTCGCTGCCATGTCACCTCGCCCCAGCTCTTGTGATTTGGATCGTCACCGAAGAAGGCATACGAATTTGGATGGTAGCGGCCGGCGATCTCCTGATGAAACGGTTTGACGACGGCCTTGACTCGGAACTCGTATAGCTTCCAATCGCGATCGAGGGTGACCTTCTTCTTGTCCGCCGGATTGATCAACTTGTCGTCGCATAGACACCACCACTTTCCGCGGTTGGTATAGATCTCGTCGTACGGATCCGATTCCGGCAAGCCAATCACCTTGTCCCCATCCCGAAACTTCAGCCAACGCATGCCGTACTCCGGCGTTGGCAGCAGTTGCAGCGGGCCCGGCGATTGCGCGAAGACCGCCGTCATTTCCTCCGCATCGCAGCCCAGTGCCCAGCCAGCCGGTTTTTCCGTTCCCGCCTTGACGCGCTTGTAGGCGGCCGGCGCGCCGGTGGCGGGCATGACGCCATGCACAACGCCCAGCACCCGGTCGCGCCCGCCCAGCACTTCGGTGTAGCAGCGTGACACCAGCCCGCCCATGGAATGCGTGACGAGGATCACCCGGTCGCACATGAATCCCTGCTTCCGGTAATAGGCCATGAATGCCTCGACGCGCGCCTTCAGGTGCTCCGCCGATGCGCGGTTCGACTGCAGCCAGTTGTAGCCCACGGCATGCACCGGGTATCGGTATTTGTAGGACAGCGCCACCTCCGCACGCGTCAGCGGCTGTACGCCCACGCGTTGCACGGTGTTGGGCTCCATCAGTTGCGAGCGCACGCCCGTCAGGAAGTCGTGGGTGTCGTTGAGGGCGTTCTCCAGCCAGGCCAGAAACCCGCCGTAGCTGATGTGGGCGATCTCTCCCCAACCACGGCGCCTCATCTCGTCTTCCGTCAGCGACGTCCCGGTCGGGAGCTTTCCGCCGCCATAGACGGAAGTCGTCAGTGGGTCCAGCATGATCTTGCGGAACTCGGCGCCTACGGGAATCCAGGTCGCCGCGTCGGCCATGCTGTCGAGCAGCCATACAGGCTCCTTCGTCAGTTCAATCTCGCCGTTGAACCGCCGTCTGGGTCGTAATCCAAGCAGATTCGACCCCATCACCCCCGGCACGAAGACCACCGGAATCATCCGGCGCGACACCAGATAGCAGACCGCGACGCTGTCGTCCGGCGGCGTCATGACGGAGCGGTAGCGAACCGTGCCGTCCGGCTGGATTTCGGGTGGGATGATGCGTTCTCTTGCTGCCACAGGTATGTCCTCAGGATTTCAATGCGCAAAGCAGGTCGACGCTCTCGGCGAAGAGGCTCTTCTGCAGCGACGTCTTGCCTTCCGCATCGGCCGCGCCACGAATGCGGCTGCCGTCGTCGCGGAGCACGGCATACGACTCATGGCTGGCGGGCTCGTCGTCGAACGGCCAGCGGACCGTGAACGCTTCATCGAACTCCGTGTGCTTCCACGTATTCATCGCCTGAGAAAGCGACTGCTTTGTCGTCTGCTGATAGGAAGCCGATCGGATGATCCGGTCGCCGCGCGTGCCGTCCTCGATGCCCGTGAGCGACAGCCGCAGGAATGAACCGCCGCACTTCAGCAGCAGTTCCTTTTCGGCCTCGATGACCACCCTGCCGTTGGCGCTGCTGATGGTCACGTTGCGGTCGGCCAGCAGACGCATGTCGTCGCTCTGCGCCTGGATGTCGATGGGTCCCCGCGCGGCGAACAGCTTGATGCCGAGCTTCTGCGCGAAGATCGACACCAGCTCGCCGGCGGCGACCGTGAAGCGCTTCATCACGCTGAAGTCCGCGTGGCCGCCCGATGTACCGCTCAGGTTACGGCTCGCGCTCAGTTGCAGGTCGCCGCCAGACGCCAGCGCCATGCCGGCCGGGGCGCTGGCCAGCAGGCCGGCCTGCTTGAGGGTGTCCAGCGTGTTGTCGAGCAGCGCCTTCTGGCGGCCGTAGTCTGCCGCCACCGCCTGTGCCGCCTGCGCGGCGGAGGCCAGCGCTTCGGCCTGACTGAGTGCCTGCTGGAGCAAACCCCGGGCCGCGTCCATGCCGAGCTGTGGGCCCTTGGCGCTAGGCTGGTCGTCCGCCGACAGGAACAGGCCCTTGCCGCCCCGGATCGCACCCCATCCGGACGTGCGCAGCTCGAAGCCCTCGCCGCGCTTCTGCCGCTTGTCGTCGACGAGATAGCCAAGATTCAGCTGCGACTTGCGCGCAAAGTCGGTGGAGAGCTTGACGCCCTCCTGCCCCTCCCAGTCTTCGAAACGCAGCTTGTTATTGCTCTGGGTGCGGATCACGTTGCGAGACAGCCAGCGGTCCCGGTTGGTGATCAGGTCCTCGTGCTGGCTGTTGTGCTGCACGTGGGCGATGTATGGCTTGTTCGGATTGCCGTCGCGGAAGGCCACGTCCACATAGGTGCCATCGACGAGCGGAAAGTGGAAGCCGGTCTGCCTCGCCCCGGCGAACGGCTTGGCCAGCGCCAGCGGCACGCTTTCGCCGCCATTCGGCCAGGTGTCGAAATCGAGGTCGAAGCGGACCGTGTAGTGCCCCTGCTGCGTCAGGTAGGCGTACTTGTACTGGCCCGGCGAGGTCACGCGGGCAGACAGCGTGCCCTGGATCCTCGGCCAGCGGTCTTCGGCCAGCGGCAGCCGGAAGCGCCGGTCCGAAGGGATGGCCTTGAAGGTGTTGCGATAGGCGGCATCGCGCGCGCCGGTGTGGATGACCTCGGTGATGACCTGCCCGTTCGGTGCCTCGGCCAGCGCCAGGTCCATGCGCAGGATGCGCGCCGGGCGCAGGTCCAGCACGTTGCTCTCGCCCGAGAACACCAACTGGCCGGCCATCGCCGCTTCATGGCGTAGCTGCGCCTCCCACTTGCCGCCCTCGAAGTCCAGATGATGGGTGCCGAAGACATAGGACTGCCCGTAGGTCGTCGTCTCCTTGCGCGCGACGTTGGCCTCGCCGGTGAAGCGCTCCCACGCGCTGCCCGGGTGGTAATCGGCCACGCGAAATGACGCCGCCACGGTCGTCGCATGAGATTGCAGCGCCAGCACCGCCTCCACGCCCGCCTCCAGCCCGGCGGTTTCGCGGTACGGCACGCGCAGTTCCGGCTGGTAGAGGTAATGGTCGATGTCATCCCCGAACACCAGCATCTCGCCGAACTTGCCGGGCACGAAGTAGCTGTACAGCCCCTCCTGCTCCATCAGCAGCCGGATGTAGGCCCAGTCGGACATCTGGTACTGGAAGCGGAACGCGTGCTGCGGATACTTGCGGCGCAGCCGGAAGGCGAACTGATGGCCCTGCAGGTCGTGCCGGCGCAGGATGGCCTCGATGATCTGCGGCGCGGTCTGGTGCTGGTAGATGCGACTGGCCTGCGTAAGCTTCAGCCGTGCGGCGAGCGGTTCGACCACGGCCTCGTAGCTGAACAGGTCGCGGGAGCGCTGGAGCCGGCTGAGCCGGGTRATGCAGCCGGCGAACTGGCGCGGCGCGGCCCCGTCGATGGGGTCGCCATGGTCAATGCGGAAGGTGGCGGCCTTGCCGAGATAGTCGGCACGCTCGAGTTCGAGCGGGTGCGTGAACTGCACCGTGACGACGTAGGTCTCGCCAAGCCGTTCTTCGGCAGTGAATGACACCACCGACAGCGCGGCGGCATTGGCGGCGCCGGGCACGTCGAGGTAGTAGACCTGCCTCCTCTTCAGCCGGGCGTCGCCGTCGTCCGCCCAGTATTCCTTCCGCTGCGCTATTGCTTCCACTTCCTTCCCCATCGACTCGGATTTGCGGCAGAACCGTACTCCGTTTCGATGGCGCCGGAAGCGCCCAAAGCGCGCTGTTTGCGCTACGTCATGTGTGACTAATTGCTTGAATTTCCTAGGCTTTCTCGGAATTGCCTGAGGTCAGGCCGGCGCCTTCCCAGGCGCCCGATCTATCGGCCTAGCTTGCAGCCACGGTCCAGGAAATCGCTGGCATGGCCGTTGTTGGCCGGCGCGAGAGCGACCGGCTCATCCACGACGACAAAGCCGCCGCCCGCGTAAGCGAGAAAGATGCCGCGGTCCTGCGTGTCGCCGCTAGTACCCGCCGTTTCGCGATGCACCTCATCGAACGGATTGAAGGCCAGCACCGGCTGGTCCGCCGGCACGCGCTTCGCCCGGACGCGCTTCCCCGCGAACGTGAACTCCCCCCATGCCGGCGAAATGCCGCTCTGGTTCAGAAACTTCTGAGCGGCGCCGCTGATGCAATCCAGATGGATATGGAGCTGGTCCTGGCTGCGCGAGCCCCGGGAATTCACGGCGAGGCCGATCAGCGTATCGGTCAGGGGCTTGCCGACCGCCTTCGCCACGATCTGGCGTTCTTCCCACCCGAAGGCCCAGCCGTTGGCGCGCGTGCCCGTCCAGACGCGCGCGTCTTCCACACCGCTGACGGCATGATCGGGAATCACGAGGTAGTGCGAGGCGCCGACGTAGTCCTTGTAGAGCACGAGGCCCCGGTCGCGATCGACCACGGCGCAGTCGGCGTGGCGCGGCGTGCCGTCCGTGAGGCAGCGCGCCTGCACGTTGCGCCAGAGACCGTTGCGGGTGAAACCGCCGACGGCATTCGGCGGCCACACGATCTCCGCGCTGGCCACGGCCGAAACGCAGGCCGCAATGATCGCGACGAACAAACCTCGCATCGGAAAACTCCTGGGTATGGGTGAGATGCCTGGGGCGCGGGGCGCGCGCCTGACCCGGGAGAGTTACCAGAACTTGTGTGGCATTTCTACCATAGGGCCGGACTGGCTATCTGGATTGCACGCCGCCCTGGTCCACCGCCGCACTGGCCAGCAGCACGAGATCGGCGATGGCCTTGCCGCCTGCCGAGATATGCGTCCGCATGGCCTCGGCGGCGACGTCGGCATGGCCCGCCAGCACCGCCTCCACCACATGCCCGTGCTCGCGGTGGGAGCTGGGCACGCGGGCGTCGTTGATCAGCCCCTTCTTCTGCCAGTAGATCGCCAGCCGGCGGCGCAACTGCACGATCTGCTCGGACAGGAACGGATTGGCTGCCGCCTGGTACAGCACGTCGTGGAATTTGCGGTTGGCCTCGATATAGCCGGCGGTATCCCCGCGCTCGACGTGCTCGGCTGCCGCTTCGTGCGCATTGGCCAGCACTTTCTTGCCGGCCGCCGTAATGCGCTGGGTTGCCAGCCGCGCCACCACGCCCTCCATCTCGGCCAGCGTCTCGAACATCGCCACCAGTTCGGCGGCGGTCGGCTGGTGCACGAACATGCCAGCGCGCGGCACGATGGTCACCAGCCCCTGAGCGGCCAGCATCAGCAGCGCCTCGCGCACCGGCGTGCGCGAGCTCTCGAACGCGTCGGCCAGCGCCTTCTCGTCGATCTGTGCCCCCGGGGGCAGCGCGCCGGTCTGAATGGCCGACACCACGTTTTCTCGAATGCGATCCTGGAGTGATTGCACGGGTATACCCTCTTTTGTTCCGGATAGAAAATATCTGTAGGCTTCGTGAATATATCAAGACGACCGGGAGATATTTCGGAATGGATGATAACTCGCCTCTGCTCACTGTGGACGGCCCCATCGCCACCCTCGCGCTACGCCGCCCCGAGGTGGCAAACCGGCTCAATTCAGGTGATCTGCGCGCCATACGGCATCACATCGAGGCGGTCAACGAGATGGAGCGCGTGCTGGTGCTCCGCTTCGTCAGCGCCGGCAAGTATTTCTGCAGCGGCTACGACATCGGCTCGCTGGCCGGCAAGGCCGACGAAGGCGCGCTGAATTTCGGCGAAGTCATGGACGTCATCGAAGCCGCCCGCCCGGTCACCATCGCCGCCATCAACGGCGGCGTCTACGGCGGCGCCACCGATCTTTGCCTGGCGTGCGACTTCCGCATCGGCGTGCCCGGCTGCGACATGTTTATGCCGGCCGCCCGCCTGGGCCTGCATTTCTATCGCGGCGGCATGGCGCGCTACGTCTCGCGGCTCGGCCTGAACGCCGCCAAGCGCCTGTTTCTGACCACTGACCGGATCGACGCCGCCACCATGCTGGACATCGGCTTCCTGACCGAGATGGTCGAGCCGGAGGCGCTCCACGCGCGGGTGGACCAGTTGTCCACCCAGCTTGCCGGCATGGCGCCCATCGCCCTGCTCGGCATGAAGCAGCACCTCAACGCGCTGGCGCGCGGCACGCTCGATGCCGACGCGCTGGCGCGGGACATCCATCGCTCGGAGATCTCGGCAGATCTCCGGGAAGGCGCGGCGGCGTGGAAGGAAAAGCGCCAGCCGGTATTCAGCGGCAAGTAGCGATACAGCTACCCGGAGGAGACACACACCATGAAAAAGACCCCCGTATCCACGCAGTCACTGGCCGCCCTGGCCACGTTGGCCCTCGTCGCCACCGCGCTGCCTGCACAGGCTTCGCCGCAGACGGCGTACCCGACCAAACCCATCCGCCTCGTCATCGGCTTTCCCGCCGGCGGCGGCGCGGACAACACGGCACGGCTGTATGGCGATGCGCTGAGCCGCGAACTGGGCCAGCCCGTCATCGTCGACAACCGGCCCGGCGCGGGCACCACCATCGCCGCCGAGTTCGTCGCCAAGGCGCCGGCGGACGGCTACACGCTCTACATCGCCACGGCCAGCCTGATGGGCKGCGACAAGGTGCTCTACAAGAACATCAAGTACGAGCCGTCCGATTTCATCCCCATCACCCGGCTGGTGGCGGCGCCGATGATCCTGGCCGTCAACAAGGACATCGGCATCCGCAATGTGGCCGACCTCGTGGCGCAGGCCAAGGCGCACCCGGGCTCGCTGAACTATTCGTCCTCCGGCAACGGCGTCATCACCCATCTGGCCGGCGTCTACTTCACCAAGCTGGCCGGCGTGAAGATGACCCACGTGCCGTATAAGGGCGGCGCGCCGTCCGCGCAGGCCGTGGCCGCCGGCGACGTGCAGCTCACCTTCGGCACGGCGCCGTCCGTCAAGCCGATGATCGACACCGGCAAGATCGTGCCGATTGCCGTGACGTCCGCCCAGCGCTCGCCGGCCAACCCCCAGTTGCCGACCATTGCCGAAGGCGGCGTGAAGGGCTACGACCTGTCCGCGTGGTACGGCCTGTTCGCGCCCGCCAAGACGCCGCCCGAGATCATCGACAAGCTCTACGCGGCCACCGCCAAGGTCATGGCCAACCCCGAACTGAAGAAGAAATTCCTGATGCAGGGCGACGAAGTGGCGGTCTCCGCCTCGGTGGCCGAATTCCAGGAATACGCGGCGCGCGAAGGCCGGATCGGCGTGGACCTGGCGGTCTCCAGCGGCGCGAAGATCGATTGAATGACATGGAGCATGCAATGACAAACCCGGCCAATTCCACCCCCACGCCTCCGGCGGGCCAGAGCCTGCTGCCGCTGGCGGGCCTCACGGTGGTGGATCTCACGCGGGTGCTGTCCGGCCCCTACTGCACGATGATGCTGGCCGACCTTGGCGCCCGCGTCATCAAGATCGAGCACCCCAACGGCGGCGACGACTCGCGCCAGGTCGGCCCGTTCGTGGATGGCGAGTCGGCCTACTTCGCCTCCATCAACCGGAACAAGGAATCGATCGCGCTGGATCTAAAGCAGGCCGACGACCGCAAGGTGCTCGAAAAGATGCTGGAGTCGGCCGACGTGCTGATCGAGAACTTCCGCGCCGGCGTGATGGAGAAGCTCGGCTACACCTGGGCGACGCTGCACGCGCGCTACCCGCGCCTGGTGTTCGCGTCGATTTCCGGCTTCGGGCAGACCGGCCCCTACCGGAACCGCCCCGCCTACGACATGGTGGTGCAGGCCATGGGCGGCCTGATGAGCGTGACTGGCGAGGCCGGCGGCAACCCGGCGCGCGTGGGCGTATCGATTGGCGATATCGGCGCGGGGCTGTACGCCACCATCGGCATCCAGTCCGCGCTGCTCAAGCGCGCGGCCACGGGGCTGGGCGAACGCGTGGACATCTCGATGCTCGACTGCCAGGTGGCGCTGCTGGAGAACCCGATCGCACGCTACTCGGCCACGGGCGGCGTGCCGAAGCCGCTGGGCACACGGCATCCGTCGATCACCCCGTTCGACATGTTCGCCACGCGCGACGGCTTCATCGTCATCGCCGTGGGCAACGATGCGCTGTTCACCACACTTTGCGCGGCGCTGGGGCGCGAGGAATGGGCGCGCGACCCGCGCTTTGCGACGGTGCCGGCCCGCAACGAGCACCACGCCATCCTGAAAGAGGCGCTGGAAGCCCGGCTGGCCGATGCCTCCACCGCGGAGTGGGAAGCTGCGCTGGAAGCCGCCGGGGTGCCGCATGGTCCACTCAACGGCGTGCCGGAGCTGGTCGAGAACGCGCACGTGGCGGCGCGCGGCATGCTGCTGGACATCGGCATCGGCGATGGCAAGGCGCTGCGCGTGGCCGGCAACCCGATCAAGATCGGCACGGCGGACGCACTCTCTGGCGTGCGCAACCCGCCGGCGCTCGACCAGGACCGCGCCCGGCTGCTGGCCGAGTTCCGGGTGTAGGCCCCGCTAATCAGGGTTCGCGCGCGTAACTAACCGGCCTTGCCGTGACGGGCAAGGCTCGTAAATGACAGTTGCACAATCAAACAGAATGTCAGGTGCCTCGACGCTACAGTGGTCACTCCCATGCCTGTAGGCGTTTTAGGAGGTACACGAATGAAGCAACATCTGGCGAAATCCCTGTTGATGGCTGGTGCGATGATCGCGTCTTATCCGCTGCTGGCGCAGCAGACGCTGCCGGCCCAGCCGATGCAACCGGCGCAACAGGGTCAACCGCCGATGCAGTCGGCCGCGCCGTCCCCGGTGGGCGTGCAGCAAGGCGTGCCGCCTGCTGCACCCGACACCTATGCGCAAGGCTCCGGCCAGTCGGTCCAGTACGGCGTGCCGCCGTCGGCTGGCGCGCCCATCGCGGCAACCGTCGCCCCCGCCCCCACCATGAGTCCGGCGATGGACCCGAGCGCGGCAGCGAACACCACCTTGCCGCCCGACGCACTAGGCTCGCGGCTCGGCCAGCGCAGCAGTTTCCTCGACGGGGCCTGATCCAGCCCGTTCAGCCCGGCACGCCGAGGCACCGCGCTGGTGCCCCGGCGTGCCAGCGCTCACCGCCGGAACCACAGCATCGACAAGGCGCAGGCCGCCACCAGCAACACCACCGACGCCGCCGCCAGCAGCGCGCTCACCTCGGTTTCCTTGCGCTCCATCGCAAAGCGGGCACTGAGCTGGCGATAAACCTGACTCAGGTCGGCCGCCGACCCGGCCTGGAAGTACTCCCCACCCGTCATCGTCGCCACCGCGCGCAGCGCCGGTTCATCGAGCTGCATGAAGTAAGACAGGTTCGATTCCCCCGCCGCGCCGCCCTGCGTCGACCCAAATCCCACGGTATAGACACGCACCCCGCGCTGGGCCGCCATGCGCGCGGCTTCCGCCGGGTCCGGGCCGGTGGTGCGGCGCCCATCACTCAGCAGTATCACCGCGCCGTGCCGGTACGAGCCCGGCTGCACCGCCTCCCGCTCCTGATCGCGCTTGCGCGCGGCATCGGCCGACGCGGCCTCGTCCAGCGAGCGCGGGCCGCGCCCGGGGCGGGCCGACATGCCATTGAACAGGATGTCCTCGAGATCGATGCCATCGTCGGGAAACAGCACCGCCAGCGCCTGGATCAGCCCGCTGCCGGTGGCCGTGCCACGCTGGAGCTGGAAGCGCTCGATGGCGTCGAGCATGTCCTGCCGGTTGTTGGTGGGCGGCAGCACCACCGTGGCAGTCGTGGCGAAGGACACGATGCCCAGGCGCACGCTGGCCGGCAGGCCGATGATGAGGTCCCGCGCCGCCTGCTGCGCGGCGCTGATGCGTGTGGGCGCCACGTCGGTGGCTTCCATGCTGCGCGAGGTGTCCATGGCAAGCACCAGCGTGACGGTGTCCGATGGCAGGGTGATGGTGGCGCTGGGGCGCGCGCAGGCCAGTAGCGCCAGGGCCAGCGCCACGAAGTACAGCAGGGGTGGAATATGGCGCCGCAGGCGTTGGCGCGTGCCAAGCGCGGCGCGGGGCAGCGTCAGGCTGGCATAAAGCAGCGCGGTCTTCTTACGCCGTGCCAGCAGATAGAGATAGGCCGCGGCCAGCAGCGGGAGCGCCAGCAGCAACCAGAGCATTTGCGGCCAGAGAAACTGCATGCCCTGCTCCTTGGCGCGTGAGTGAGAACGATGGTACTGTATTTTCCAACGGCGGGACGGGACCTCGGGAGCAGCAATGAAACGGGTGACGATCTACGGATGGCTCTCGGCGGCAGTCGCGCTCGTTTTCTCCTTGGGTGTGGGCTCCGCCTGGCTGATGCAGCCCGCCCCGGCGCGCGCACCCACGCAGGCAGACATCGACTCGGCCGTGCTCCATACGCTGCAAACCAAGAGCCTGCCGTCGCGCACGGCGCGCGCCGCAGAGGCGGTGCGCGAGTCGGTGGTGGAAGTCCGCAGCTACGCGCCGGGGGAAGACAAGGCGCAACCGGCACCGGCGGCGCCCAACAGCAAGCCGGCGCCATCCGCCAAAGCCGCCAAACCTTCCCCGAAATCCTCGCCAAAATCCTCCACGCCCGCGCCCGCTCCGGCCCCCGCCCCGCCGCGTGACGAAATCGCCACGGAAGGCATGCCCGACCACAAGACCGAAGAGCGCCAGATCGGCACCGGCGTGGTCGTGACCGAAAGTGGCATCGTCATCACCAATCACCACGTCATTGCCGATGCCAGCCGCGTGGAAATCCGCTTCCACGACGGGCATGTCGCCGAGGCGTCCATCCTCCAGGCGATTCCGGAAAAGGACATCGCCATCCTGCAGGCCAAATCCATCCCCGACGACCTGCCGGCGGCCACGCTCGGCTCCAGCCGGGAGCTGGCGCCCGGCGCCGAAGTCGTGGCGGTGGGCTTTCCGTTCGGCATCGGCCCGTCCGTCTCCGCCGGCGTGGTGTCCGGGCTGGACCGCCAGTTCATCTCGCCAGACAACAAGCAGAAGCTGGACAAGCTGATCCAGTTCGACGCCGCCGCCAACCCGGGCAACTCGGGCGGGCCGCTGGTCAACATGAACGGCGAGGTGGTGGGCATCGTCACGGCCATCCTCAACCCCAACAAGGACGGCACTTTCCTCGGTATTGGCTTTGCCATCACCATCGAAAGTGCCGGCGCATCCATCGGATCTTCCCCCTTCTAGACGCGGAGGCCTATGAACGACGAAGCCCGGAGCGCTGCGGACAGCGCCAACCTGATGGAACGCCTGCTGTACGAGGTGAAGCGCGTGGTGGTGGGGCAGGACCACTTCCTGGAGCGGGTACTGGTGGCCGTGCTGGCTGGCGGGCACCTGCTGGTGGAAGGCGTGCCGGGCCTGGCCAAGACGCTGACCGTCAACACGCTCGCCCGCACCATGAGCGGCACGTTCAAGCGTATCCAGTTCACGCCGGACCTGCTGCCGGCGGACCTGGTCGGCACGCGCATGTACAACCAGGGCACCGGCGAGTTCTCCACCGTGCGCGGGCCGGTGTTCGCCAACCTGCTGCTGGCCGATGAAATCAATCGCGCCCCGGCCAAGGTGCAGAGCGCGCTGCTGGAAGTGATGCAGGAGAAGCAGGTCACCATCGCCGGGGAGACGCATCGCGTGCCGGCGCCCTTCCTCGTCATGGCCACCCAGAACCCGATCGAGACCGAGGGCACCTACCCGCTGCCCGAGGCGCAGGTGGACCGCTTCATGATGAAGGTGCTGGTGGGCTACCCGAGCGAGGAGGAGGAGGTCGTCATCGTCAATCGCGTGACCGGCCCGCGCATCCATGTCGGGGCGATTGCCACGCCGGAGCATCTGGTCGAATTGCAGGAAGCCTGCCGCAAGGTCTATGTCGACCCGGAACTGATCCAGTACGCGGTGCGCGTGGTGGCGGCCACCCGCAAGCCCGGCAACTACGATCTCGCCGACATGGATCGCTACGTGTCCTTCGGCGCCAGCCCCCGCGCCACCATCGGCCTGATCGAAGGCGCCCGCGCGCTGGCCTTCCTGCGCGGCCGGCACTATGCCGTGCCCGAGGACGTGGTGGATCTGGTGCCCGATGTCCTGCGCCACCGGCTGGCGCTCTCCTATGAAGCCATGTCCGATGGCGTGACGGCGGACCAGTTGATCGCACGCATCCTCAAGGCCCTGCCGGTGCCGGAGCGGCCGCTGGAAACCCATGCTCGGGCGGCTGTTCGCTAGGCGCCGGGCCGGCGCGGACGGCATTGCCGCCGCCGCCCCGCTCCCGCCGGCCCCCCCGCCTGCGGAGGCKCCGCTGGGCGGCCCGCGCGTCAGCCAGACCGAGGCGCTGGTCMGCCGCCTGGAATGGACCGTGGTGCGCCGGCTGGACGGCATGCTCCAGGGCGACTACCGCACCCTGTTCCGCGGCTTCGGGCTGGATCTTGCCGATCTGCGCGAATACCGGCCCGGCGACGATGTGCGCCACATCGACTGGAACGTGACCGCGCGGCTGCAGACGCCGCATGTGCGCGAGTTCCAGGAAGACCGCGAGGTGGCAGTCTGGTTCCTGCTGGACCTGAGCGGCTCGATCGACTTCGGCTCGGGCAGCGTGCGCAAGCGCGACCTGCTGAACGATTTCACCACCGTGCTGGCGCTGCTGCTGACGCGCTATGGCAACCGGGTAGGCGCGGTGTTCTACGGCGGCGCGGGCGAGATCGCCACCTCGGTGATCCCGGCGCGCGCGGGGCGCCGCCAGTTGCTGCACCTGCTCGACCGCATGCAGGCCACGCCGGCCGCTTCGCCGGGCGACACCCGGCTGCGCGACCTGCTCGAACGCGCGCGGTCCGTGGCGAAACGCCGCTCCGTGATGTTCGTGGTCTCCGACTTCATCAGCGCGCCGGGCTGGCAGGCCTCGCTCGCCATGCTGGCCCGGCGCCACGAAATCGTCGCGGTGCGGCTGGTCGATCCGCTGGAAGTGGCCCTGCCTGATCTTGGGCTGGTGGTGCTGCAGGATGCCGAAACCGGCGAGCAGATGTTCGTCGACACCCATGACCCGGCCTTCCGGAAGCGCTTTGCGGCCGCCGCGGAGGCGCGCGAGGCGGAGTTGCGGCAGGGCTTCGCGCGGGCCGGCGTGGAGTGCCTGACCCTGTCGACCTACGCCCGGCTCGATCTGGCGCTGCTGCACTTCGCCCGGCAGCGACGCCATCGGCAAGGGGCCGCGAGCGGCGCGGGGGCATCATGATCGATGCGATGAGCCGCCTGCCCCTCTTCAGTTTCCTGTGGCCGGAAATGCTGTGGCTGCTCGGCTTCGTGCTGGTGCTGGGGGCCGGCTATGTCTGGCTCGATGCGCGCCGGCGCCGCGCAGCGGTGCACTATCCCGCGCTGCGCAGCGTCGGCCTGACCACCACGGGCGGCGCCGGCTGGCGCCGGCACGTGTCGCCCGGGCTGGCGCTGCTGGCCCTGAGCGCGTTGATCTTCGCCATCGCCCGCCCGCAGGCCGTGCTGATGCTGCCGTCCCGCATCGATACCGTCATGCTGGTGATGGACCTGTCCGGCAGCATGCGTGCGCAGGACGTGAAGCCGAGCCGCATTCGCGCCGCCCAGCAGGCCGCCAAGGTGCTGCTGGACGCCCAGCCCTCGGGGGTCAAGGTGGGCGTGGTGGCGATGGCCGCCACGGCCGCCGTGGCGCACGCGCCCAGCCGCAACCGGGAAGACGTGGCCAGCGCCATCGACCGCCTGAAACCGCAGGGCGGCACGGCTCTCGGCAACGGCCTGCTGATCGCGCTCACCACGCTGCTCCCGCAGGCCACCCCCGACGCCGCGCTCCTCATGGACGACGACATCCCCCCGCAGAAGACTGCCGATGCGCTGGGTAGCGACGACGACAAGCGACCCGGCTCCTACGCCTCGGGCGCCATCGTCCTGTTCTCCGACGGCGAAAGCAACGCCGGCCCGGCGGTGGTCCAGGCCGCCCAACTCGCCGCCGCCCACGGCGTCCGCATCTACACGGTAGGCGTGGGCACGACGGACGGCGTGGTGCTCTCGGTGGACGGCTGGTCGGCCCGGGTCAAGCTCGACGAAAAGGTCCTGAAACAGGTGGCCGACGTGACCRGCGCCGAATACTTCCGCCTGGAAGATGCCAGCCAGCTCAAGAAGGTCTACCGCGCCCTCAGCGCCAAGCTGGCGTTCGACAAACGCAACCAGGTGGAAATCACCGCCTTCTTCGCCGCGCTGGGCGCCCTGCTGGCCGGCTGCGCCGGGTTGCTGTCGCTGTGGTGGTTTGGGAGGGTGTTGTAATTTCTCTCTTGACAGAAATTACTGAAGCAATAGAATGCGATCCATGGAATTGAAACCGATCGCAGAACGCTTCGTGCTCCACTGGGGTGAAATGGGCTCGCGCTGGGGCGTCAACCGCACCGTGGCGCAGATCCACGCCCTGCTGTACCTGGCCGCCCGTCCGATGGACGCCGAGGAAATTACCGACACCCTGGGCGTGGCCCGCTCCAATGTCAGCAACAGCCTCAAGGAACTCCAGTCCTGGCATCTGGTGAAGGTGGTGCACCTAAAAGGCGAGCGCCGCGACTTCTTCGAGACGTCGAGCGACGTCTGGGAGCTGTTCAAGCTGATCGTGGCAGGCCGGCGCCAGCGCGAGATCGACCCCACCGCTGTGGCCCTGCGCGAATGCCTGGACAATCCCGCCCTCGAGGACGAGGACGCTGGCACCCGCGAGCGGATTGCCGAAACCCTGAAGTTCATCGAGACCATGAGCACGCTGGCCGATGAAATGCTGCGACTGAAACCGGAGACGCTGATGAAGACGCTGGGCCTGACCGCCAAGATCAGCAACGCCGTGCGAAGACGATCCTGAAGCCACCACGACGAACGGGCGACTGCCCGTTTCTTTTTCACGCAGTATTTCTGTCTTTACTGAAAAAACAGTATGAACGAGATCACGAACCACTTCCCCACCCGCAGGAGGGTGCTGGTCTGCGGCGCATCGGGCTTCATCGGCGCGGCAATCTGTAGGCGGCTGGAGCAGGCAGGCCATGAGGTGGTGCGGGGGGTCCGCACCCCACGATCAGACCGCGACATCGCCATCGATTTCAGCAAGGACACCACCGTCGAGGCCTGGCTGCCCCGGTTGGCGGGCATCGACGTGGTCGTGAACGCGGTCGGCATCATCGTCGAAAGCGCCCAAGCCCGGTTCGACGACCTGCACCACCGGGCGCCGGCAGCCCTGTTCCAGGCCTGCGCCCAGGCTGGCGTCCGCCGCGTGGTCCAGATCTCGGCGCTCGGCGCCGAGCAGGGCGACACGCCCTACTTCCACTCCAAGCATGCCGCCGACGAGGCGCTGCGGGCGCTGCCGGTGGAAGCCGTCGCATGGCAGATCCTGTATCCCTCGCTGGTCTACGGCGACGAAGGCACGTCGGCCGCCATGTTCCGCACACTGGCGGCGCTGCCGGTGGTGCCGATTCCCGCCCTGCCAGACGCGCGGTTCCGGCCGATCCACATCGACGACCTCGTCGCCATCGTGGAAGTGGCGATCGACCCGGCCACCCCGCCCGGCCAGACGCTTGCCTGCGTCGGCGGCAGCGAGGTCTCCTACCAAGGCATGCTCGACCACTACCGACGCGGCATGGGATTGCCGTCAGCGCACTGGCTGACGGCGCCCGCGCCGCTGATGGCGATGGCTGCGGCGCTCGGGCGATTTGTCCCCGGCGCTGCGCTCACGCCGGACAACTGGCGCATGCTGCAGGCCGGATGTACCGACGACGACGCGGCCATTACGGCGTGGCTTGGTCACCCGCCCCGGCGCGTGGACCAGTTCATCGCCCCGGCCCAGGCGGAATCCCTGCGCCATCGCGCTATCGCCACCTGGCGGCTGCCGCTGTTGCGCGCGGTCATGGCCATTGTCTGGATGGCCACGGCCTTCATCACGCTGTTCGTCTATCCGATGGAAGACAGCCTGGCGCTGCTGGGCGCCACCGGCATTCACGGCATGCCGGCGACGGTCGCCCTGTATGGCGCTGCCGGGCTCGACCTGGCCATGGGTGTGGCCTGCCTGCTGTATCCGCGCCGCGCGTTATGGGTCGCCCAGGCAGCGCTGATCCTCGGCTACTCGGCAGTCATCGCCGTGGCGATGCCGGAGTTCCTCGCCCATCCGTTCGGGCCGGTGCTCAAGAACCTGCCGATCCTCGCCATTCTGCTGATCCTCTACATGGAGCCGGAATCATGGAATACCTCGCCATCAAGGTGATTCACGTCATCTCGTCGGTGTTGCTGGTCGGCACCGGATTCGGGACGGCGTTCTACCTGTTCTTTGCCAACCGCTCGGGGTCCGTGGAGGCCATCGCGGTGGTATCCCGGCTCGTCGTCCGGGCGGACTKGTGGTTCACCACGCCGGCGGTCATCATCCAGCCGCTGACCGGTGCGTACATGCTCCATGTGGCCGGGTTTCCGCTTACGTCCACGTGGATCCTGGCTTCCGGCGCGCTGTACCTGTTCGCAGGCGCCTGCTGGCTGCCCGTGGTCTGGTACCAGATCCGCATGTGCCGGATGGCCATCGCCGCGCATGACAACGGCACGGCCCTGCCCGATCTCTACTGGCACTACGCGCGCCGCTGGGAGTTGCTCGGCTATCCGGCCTTCACCGCGATGGTGGTCGTGTTCGCGCTGATGGTGATGAAGCCAATGTAAGGGGAAGGCTGGCCGCGCCTGTGCAGCCCCCGCACAAATCCTGTGCGGCGCATGGCGTTGTAGTGCAGCGTGGCGGTACCTAGACTGGCGCCTCTTTCCTGAGGAGCCTGTTGCATGAACTTCCATCTGCCACGCTATTTGCGCTTCGCTACCGTCGGGGTCTCGCTCGCCGTATCGGCCGCATCGGCCGGCGCCGCCGGGGCGAACCCGCATCCGGGTATCCGCGCGATTCTCGGCGCCCAGCCCATCGACCATCTCGAGGCCAGCACCACCGCGCTGGTCATCATCGACTTCCAGAAGGAATACTTCTCCGGCCGGCTGCCCATCCCGGACGGCCGGCGTGCGCTGGCGCAGGCGCAGCGGCTGGTGGCGTTCGCGGATCAGGCGCGGATGCCGGTGTTCCAGGTGCAGCATGTGGCGCCGGCCGGCTCCGCCTTGTTTGCGGCCGATGGGGACACGGTGTCGTTCGAGCCGGGCATGCTGCCGCGCCCGCAGGACACCGTGCTGCGCAAGCAGACCGTGAGCGTGTTTGCGAGTACCGATCTCGACCGGCGCCTCAAGACGCTGGGCGTGAAAACCGTGATCGTGGCGGGCCTGATGACGCATGCCTGCGTGGCCGGCGCGGCGCGGGACGCGGTGCCGCTCGGCTATCACGTTGTGATAGCATCGGACGCCTCCGCCACGCGCGATATCGTGCGGGCCGACGGCCAGAAGGTCGACAAGGACGCGCTGCATCGCGCCGCGCTCGCGGAGATCGAAGACACCTTCGGCGATGTGATGACCACCGCCGACATTACCCGCCTGCCGCTGCGCTGAGCGGGTTCACGGAACGCCCTGCGGGGCGTTTCTCATTTGGCCGGACACATCGATACTTCATGGATCAGTTGCTTGCCATGCGCATCTTCTGCTGCATCGTCGAGACCAAGGGGTTCTCGGCGGCGGCGGAGCGGCTCGACATGTCGCACTCCACCGTCTCGCGGCAGTTAAAGCAGCTCGAAGCCGCCATGGGCGTGCAGCTGCTGAACCGCACCACGCGCCGCTTCGCGCTGACCGCGGCGGGCGAGCGCTATCACCAGTACAGCCTCGACATCCTCGCGCGCCTGGACGCCATGACAGCGGCGATGACCGGCGAACGCGAGCATCTCGCCGGGCCGCTGCGGGTGACAGTGCCGCTGGCCATCGGCACGCTGGAGCTGCCGGACTGGCTGCCGGCCTTCCAGGCAAGCTTTCCCGATATCGCCCTGGATCTGTCGTGCAGCGACCACTTCGTGGATCTGGTAGCCGAGCGTTTCGACGTGGCACTGCGCATCAGCAGTACACCGCTGGCCGACAGCAGCCTGATGGCGAAATCGCTGACGGCATCGGACACGGTGCTGGTGGCGTCACCGGCCTATCTGGCACGGCACGGCCTGCCGGTATCGGCGGCGGACCTTGCGCAGCATGCTGTGCTGAGCTTCACGGGCGCAAACCGCACCGGCGAATGGACGCTGACAGCCCCGGACGGGGCTGTCGAACACGTGGGTGTACGGGGTGGCATGTCGACCGATACGATCACCGCGCTGTACGCGGCGGCGTTGGCCGGCACGGGCATCGCGGCATTCACCGAACGCACCGTGCGTGCCGAACTGGCCCGGGGCGGGCTGGTTCGCGTGCTGCCGCAATACCGGCTGGGTACCAGCCACTACTACGCGCTGTATCCCCACACCCGACATCTCACGCCGCGTGCGCGCGCCTTCGTCGAATTCATGGCGGCGCACTATCGGATGGACGACCGGGCAGATTGAATCGGCTTACCGCGCCAGCCGCCTGAGCGTCTCGTCGGTGTCCCAGAGCGCGTTGGCGATGTAGCGGAAGTTGACCAGCGCCGCATGGTAGCCGTCACCCTCGGGCAGCTTGGGGCCGGCCACGGCATCGCGCACCACCGCCACCTCGAAGCCGTGCTCGAGCAGGTCGCGCAGATGGGACTCCACGCACAGGTTGGCCGCCATGCCGGCGAGGATAACCTGATCCACCCGCTGCTTGCGCAACTGCAGGACCAGATCGTTGGCCTGCGGCCCATAGAGCTTGTGGGTCGAGCAGATGATGGTGTCGCCATCCTCGATATAAGGCTTCAGCTCGGGCATGAAGTCGGCGCCCGAGTCACGGAAGCCCTCCAGCGTCAGCGCGCCGGGGCGGTCGAACATGCCGACGGCATGCTGGAACATCTCCGCCGGACCCGCCACCTTCCACTTGTGGTCGTGCGGAAAATAGTAGTGCGGAGAGATGGCGACGCAGATCCCGGCCTGCTTCGCCGCCGCGAACAGGCGGACGAGGTTGGGCACCAGGTTCTGCTCGGTCACGCTCTCCCCCACCACGCCCCAACTCCGCCCTTCGGGACTCATGAAATCGACCTGCGGGTCGATCACGACCAGCGCGGTACGCGCGAGGTCCAGCGTCAGGTCGGCGCTGGGCAGGCCCGGCTCGGCCGGGTCCTTGTAGGCAGGGTTGGCATTGCACATGGTGGGGGCCTTTCAGGTGAAGTTGCGCAGGTCAGCTGCGGATAAACGCCAGCAAATCGGCGTTGAATTTCTCCTTGTGGGTGTCGGTCAGGCCGTGCGGCGCGCCCGGGTAGACGATCAGCTTGGAGCCCTTGATCAGCTTCGCCGAGGCGCGGCCGGCGGCGTCGATCGGCACGATCTGGTCGTCGTCACCGTGGATGATCAGCGTCGGCTTGTCGATCTTCTTGAGGTCTTCGGTGAAATCGGTTTCCGAGAAGGCCTTGATCGAGTCCAGGGTGTTCTTGTGTCCGCCCTGCATCCCTTGCGCCCACCAGGCATCGATCAGCCCCTGGGACGGCTTGGCGCCCGGACGGTTGTAGCCGTAGAACGGGCCGGACGGCACGTCGCGATAGAACTGCGAGCGGTTGGCGAGCTGGGCCGCGCGCAGGCCGTCGAAGACCTCCACCGGCAGGCCGTTCGGATTGGCCGGCGTCTTGACCATCACCGGGGGCACGGCCGAGACCAGGACGACCTTGGACACGCGACGCGTGCCGTGGCGGCCGAGGTAGCGCGCCACTTCGCCGCCGCCGGTGGAGAAGCCCACCAGGATGGCGTCGCGCAGGTCGAGGGTTTCGATCACCGTGGCGAGGTCGTCGGCATAGTGGTCCATGTCATTGCCCTCCCACGGCTGGCTCGACCGGCCATGGCCACGACGGTCATGCGCCACGGCGCGGAAGCCCGAGCTGGCCACCAGCAGCATCTGCGACTCCCAGCTATCGGAATGCAGCGGCCAGCCATGACTGAACACCACGGGCCGACCCGATCCCCAGTCCTTGTAGTAGAGCTGCGTGCCGTCGCGGGCGGTGATGTAGCTGCCGTGCGGCTTGCCCGCTGCCGAGGCGCTGGCCCCCTTGGCGGCCTGTGCGGCTTCGGCGCCGCCGGGAATGCTGGTGGCCACCAGCGCGGAGGCTGCGGCGGCGCTGCCGAGCAGCAGGTTACGACGTGACACGCGATTCGGGAGACTCTGATCGGAAGACATGGCGAAGATCCTTGTTTTGCTGCGAGGTTGAGAATCGGGGGTGAACGACAGTGCGCTTGTTGCTGGTTTCCATTGAACAACGAAAACGCCCGCAGGATTGGTGCCTCTCCGGCAACACCGTGCGCGCCGGCGGGGCACTACCGGCGTGCGGGGCCGACCGCTACCTTTGGTATCAGGCAACCGGCCTGTCGTCGGGGCCGATGTTCAGCCCCGGCCATGTCGTCCGGGCGAAGGTTGCGGAGAAGCAATGATGGCGAAGCCAAAGACGCGTACCGTGCCGGCCTGGGTATGCCTTGGCGTGTTGGGCGCAGCGGTATTCCTGCCGGGCTGCGCCAGCATGAAGGGGCTCAAGACCCAAGCTACGGTCGAGGACCCCAACCGCCTGGCCGCCACCGCATCGCTCGCCGACACGCCCCTGTCGCCGGCCGCCTGGCCGGACCGCGCATGGTGGGAAGGCTTCGGTGATCCGCAGCTCACCGCGCTCGTGGAAACGGCACTGGCCGGGCAACCCACGCTGCGCATCGCCGCCGCGCGGGTGCGCCAGGCCGATGCGCTCGCCGGCCGCTCCGAAGCCGCCTTGTATCCGCAGGTCAACCTGGACGCGCGGACCACGCGCCAGCGCTTCAGCGAGAACGGCCTTGTGCCACCCCCGCTCGGCGGGAGCTGGAAATGGGCCAGTGACGTGCAGCTCGGTCTCGGCTACGAACTCGACTTCTGGGGCAAGAACCGCGCCGCGTTCGACGCCGCGCTGGACCGCGTGCGCGCCGCCGAGGTCGACTACCACGCAGCGGAACTGATGCTGACCACCTCCGTCGTGCGCACCTACCTGCGGCTCGATGCCGCCTACGCCCAGCGCGCGCTGACCGAGCAGACCTACCGCCAGCGCCAGAACACGTTCGACCTGACACGCCGGCGCGTGGATGCGCAACTCGACTCGGCCTTCGACATGAAGCAGGCCGAAGCCGCCCTCCCCGCCACGCGCGAGCGCCTTGCCGCCATCAACGAGATCATCGCGCTGACCCAGAACCAGCTCGCGGCACTGGCGGGCAAGGGGCCGGATGCCGGCGCCGACATCCGCCCCCCGCAACTGCGCGACCGCTACGCGGCGGCGGTGCCGGCCACCCTGCCGGCCGAACTGATCGGCCGCCGGCCGGATGTGGTGGCGCAGCGTTGGCGCGTGGAAGCGGCGGGCCACGACATCCGCGCCGCCAAGGCCGAGTTCTATCCGAACATCAGCCTGAACGCCTTTGCCGGGCTGTCCAGCCTGAGCCTGTCCGACTTCTTTACCGCGGGCAGCCGCACCCTTGGCATCGGCCCGGCGCTATCGTTGCCGATTTTCGACGGGGGCCGGCTGCGCGCCAACCTCGGCGTAAGGCAGGCCGAGTACGACGCCGCAACGGAGCAGTACAACGCCACGCTGATTACCGCGCTGCACGATGTGGTCAACCAGCTGGTGTCCCTGCGCTGGCATGCCGAGCGCGCCGACGAGCAGCAACAGGCGCTGCGACTGACGCAGGAAGCCTATGACATGGCCGTGTCGCGCTATCGCAGCGGCGTGGGCAACTATCTGCAGGTGCTGTCGGCCGAGGGCCAGGTCCTGCAACAGAAGCAATTGCTGATCGACCTTGAAACCCAGGAGCGTACGTTGCACCTCGAACTGATCCGCGCGCTGGGCGGCGGGTATGACACCGCGACAGCGCCGGCCCAAGGCGCCGGTGCGGCCACCCGGAGCGCATCATGAATCCCGCCAGCCAGCCCACGCCCGCGCAAGCCACCGCCGCGCCGCCCGTCGACCTCCGTCCGGCACGGCGCCGGCGCATCGCCGGCGGCGTCCTGCTCGTCCTCCTGCTTGCCGGCGCCGCCGGCTATTGGCTGCAATACGGCCGGGACCAGGTTTCCACCGAAGATGCCTATGTCGAAGGCAACGTGGTGCAGGTCACGCCGCAGGTCAGCGGCGTGGTCACCGCGATCCTCGCCGACAACACGGATCTGGTCGCCTCGGGCGTGACCCTGGTCGAACTCAATGGCGTGGATGCCCAGCTGGCGCTGGCGGCCGCGCAGGCCCAGCTCGCCCGCACGGTGCGGCAGGTGCGCGGGCAGTTTGCCGCAGTCGGCCAGGATCGCGCCAATGTGGAACTGCGCACGGTCGACTTGGCGCGGGAGCAGGAGAACATGACGCGGCGCTCGGCGCTGGTCGCCAGCGGGGCGATCTCGGGCGAAGAACTGATCCATGCGCGCCATGCTGTACGCGCCGCACAGGCCGCCCTGACCATGGCCAGCGAGCAGCTCAAGCGCAACCAGGCGCTGGTCGAGCGGACGTCGGTGGGGTCTCACCCCGATGTGCTCGCCGCCGCCGCGCAGGTGCGCAATGCCAGCATCGCCCTCTCGCGCACGCGCATCCTGGCGCCGGTGGGGGGCGTGGTGACCAAGCGCTCGGTGCAGGTGGGGCAGCGCGTCAGCCCGGGCGTGTCGATGATGTCCGTGGTGCCGCTGGATCACCTGTGGGTCACGGCCAACCTGAAGGAGTCGCAGTTGCGCGATATCCGCCTCGGCCAGCCGGTGACGCTGACCACCGACCTGTACGGCCGGCGGGTGGTGTACCACGGCCGGGTCATCGGGCAGGACGCCGGCACCGGCAGCGCGTTTGCGCTGCTGCCGGCGCAGAACGCCACCGGCAACTGGATCAAGGTGGTGCAGCGTGTGCCGGTGCGCATCGCGCTGGACCCGGCGGAAGTGACGGCCCACCCGCTACAGATCGGCCTGTCGATGAAGGTCGCCGTCGATACGCGCGCCCGGGACGGCAAGCGGCTGGTGGCCATCGACGCCTCCAGCCAGAACTACCGCACCACGGTGTTCGCGGACGAACTGGCGCGCGCCGAAGCGCACGTGCGCCGCATCATCGACGACAACTCCTAGGCGCGCCATGACCTCCGCCATGCCTTCCGCCATGCCCTCCGCGCCTCCCCGACGTCTCCTGCTGACGATAGGCGCGCTGACCACGATCGACTTCCTCCAGAACGGCATGGTGGCCTTCTCCGCCGCGCCGATCATGGGCGAGATCGGCGCGAGCCCGGACCAGTACAGCACCGTCGCGGCGGCCTACGCCAGCGTGGCGGTGGTGGTGATCGCGCTGCAGCGCTGGATCGTGGAGCGCGTGGGATGGCGGCGCTACGTCCAGGGGTCGCTGATGGCGGCGGCGCTGGGGGCGCTCCTGTGCGCCCATGCCGACAGCTACGAGACCTTCCTGGTCKCCCGCATGGTCATGGCGCTCGGCTGTGCCGGCATGGTGACGTCGTCGCGGCTGACCGTGAACCTGATCCCGCCCAGCCCGGCGCGATTCTTCGGCATCAAGGCGCTGGCGTCCGGCGTGTGCTGCGGCATGGCGCTGGCACCCTGGCTGGCCTCCGCCATCGTCAGCGCGGACCGCTGGCCGCTGATCTTCTGGCTGGTGGCCGGGTGTACGCTGGCGCTGCTACCGGCCACCAGCGTCCTGCCGGAGGCCACGGCGCCGCCCGCGCAACGCTCGGACGCCCATCCGATTCGGCTGGCCGCGCTGGCCGTGGGCAGCTTCCTGGTCCTGTATGTGCTGCAGCGTTCCTACTACGATTTCTACGCGGACCGGCTCTGGCTGGTGATCGGCGCCATCGCGGGCGGCACCGCCCTGCTCGGCTTCATCTGGACGGAGTCCCGCAGCGAACGTCCGCTGCTGCGGCTGCGCCATCTGGTCGAGCCGCGTTACCTGTGCGGGCTGGCGCTGTTCACGTTCTGCTACGTCACGCTGGGCGCGAATGGCTACCTGCTGCCCATTGTCCTGCAGCGCTCGCTCGGGCATGCCTGGTCCACCGCCGGGCAGTTCTATGCGATGGGGTTGTCGGCGGGCGTGCTCACCTGGCTGACCGTCTCGCGCCTGCTGCCGCGCTGGCCCAGTCCGCGCAAGTACTTCGTCGCCGGCTTTCTGTCGCTGGCCATCTCGGCCTGGATGATGAGCCGGATGCCACCCGCGCCCGACCTGTGGGGCCACGTGCTGCCGGCGCTCGCGTTCTACGGGGTCTTCATCATGATCCTGATGCCGGTGACGGCCATGCAGACTTTCAGCGGCGTGGCGCACAACGAGTCCGTGTTCTCCAACGCGCAGCAGACCAAGAACATGCTCGGCCAGCTCGGCCAGGCGCTGGGCGTGACCATCGCCACGGTGGGCCAGCAATGGCTGACCACGCGGCACTACAGCACGCTGCATGACACCATCCACCTCAACAGCCCGCAGTTCCAGGACGCCCACGCGCGCTTCACGGCGGCGATTGCCGCGTCGTCCGATCCGGTGCGCGCCGCCGAACTCGCCACGGCGCAGATCGCGCAGGTGCTCGCGCAGCAATCCGCCCTGCTGGCCAATCTTGACCACTTCCGCGCGCTTGCCGTGGTGGCCGTGCTGGCCATCGTCGTGAGCCTGACCCAGAAGGTGATCCGCTGAGCGCCCCGCTTGCTGGCCTCGGCGCACGCCCTTCCCATTGACTGACGCATCAGATACATTGACGGCTCCTGGCTTTTCCGAGGCGCCGTGAAACACTACAACCGCGAGAACTTCCGATTGACGCAGAGCGTTGGCTTCCATCTGAACAAGGCCCGCAACGGGCTGCTGATGGAGATCGACGCGGCGCTCCGTCCGCTGGACATCACCGGCCAGCAGATGGGCATCCTGCTGTCGCTCACGCAGGGCGCGGCCAGCACGCCGCTGGAGATCAGCAAGCTGCTGGAGATCGACACCGGCCTGATGACGCGCATGCTCGACAAGCTGGAGAGCAAGGGTATGCTGCAGCGGCAGCGGAGCGAGGCAGACCGGCGCGTGGTGAACCTGATCGTGACCGACAAGGGCCGGGACGTGGCCAGCCGCGTGCCCGACATCGCCCCGGATGTGCTGAACCACCGCCTGCGCCATTTCTCGCGGGAGGAGTTCAGCGAGTTCCTGCGCCTGCTGCACAAATTCTCCGAAGCCGCCTGAGCAGCAAGGGGTGGCCCTCAGTGGGCCGCCGCAGCAGCGCTCGACATCTTGCCCTTCGCAGGCCGGGTCAGCCAGATCAACGGGATGATGGCGACGAAGATCACCGCCGAGACCCAGAAGATATCGTTGAGCCCGAGCATGATCGCCTGCGCATTCATCCCCCGTTCGAAGAACGCCACGGCCTGGTCCGGCGACAGATGCATGGCCGTCTGGATCGACTCGAGCGCGGTCGTATAGAGCGGATTGCCCGGGCCGGCCTGTTCCGCGAGCCGGGCGTGGTGGAGCACCGCGCGATCGTTCCACACCGTGGTGGCCAGCGACGTGCCGGCCGCGCCGAAGAAGACCCGCACGAAGTTCGACAAACCAGCCGCAGCCGGAATCTTCTCCGGCGGCAGGCCGGAGAGGATGATGGCCGTCAGCGGCACGAAGAACAGCGCCATCGGAATGCCCTGCAGCAGCGTGGGCAGCACCAGCGTGAAGGTATCCACGCCGGTCGTGTATTGCGAGCGCATGAAGAACACGGCGGCAAAGCCCAGGAACGCCAGCGTCGCCAGCACACGCAACTCGGCCTTCGGCAGCAGCTTGCCGACCACCGGCGCCAGCAGCACGGCAAAGATGCCCAGCGGCGCCGTGACGAGACCCGCGTTGACCGCCGGATACGCCAGGTACTGCTGCATCCACTGGGGCAGCACCACGAGGTTGGCGAAGAACAAGGCAAAGCCCACCGAGATCGCCGCCGTGCCCGCCAGGAAGTTGCGGCCCTTGAACAGGCGCAGGTCGATGATCGGGTCAGGCTCGGTCAGCTCCCAGATCACGAAGAAGACGAAGCTGAGCAGCGCCACCACCCCAAGGCCGATGATCACGGGCGAGGCGAACCAGTCGAGATCCTTGCCCTTGTCGAGCATGATCTGCAGCGACGCCACCCAGGTAATCAGCGAGGCCAGGCCGACCATGTCGATCGGCAGCTTGCGCACCGGTGATTCGCKGTCGCGATAGACCGCCCAGGTCACGGCGGCGGCGAACAGCCCCACCGGCACGTTGATGTAGAAGATCCACGCCCAGGAGTAGCTGTCGGTCATCCATCCGCCCAGCGCCGGGCCGGCAATCGGCCCCACGGTGGCCGTCATGGCCCACAGCGCCAGCGCCTGCGAACTCTTCTCCTTCGGAAACGAGCCGAGCAGGATGGCCTGCGACAGCGGAATCAKCGGCCCGGCCACCGCGCCCTGCAGGATGCGCGCGGCCAGCAGCGCGGTCAGGTTCGGCGCGATGCCGCACAGCCATGACGCCAGCACGAACAGCAGCAGCGAGCCGACGAACAGCCGGATCTGCCCCACGCGCTGCGTGAGCCAGCCGGTCAGCGGAATGGCCACGGCGTTGGCGGCGGCGAACAGCGTGATGACCCACGTGCCTTCATGGACGGACACGCCGAGGTTGCCGGAGATGGTCGGAATCGCCACGTTGGCGATCGACGAATCCAGCACGTTCATAAAGGTGGCGAGCGCCACGGCAAAGCTGCCCAGCACCAGCCTGCCGCCGGTGAGCGGCGGGGGCGGCTGGAAGGGGGTCGCGGTAGACATGATGCGGCTCCGGTTGCGGTGATGGCTGGGGGATGGCTGGGTTACGACGCGGTGCGCGCGGGGGTCTCACGCTTGCGCGCCGCGCTTTGCTCGCCGCCCTGCCCCCGGTTGCGCGCGATGATGCGGTCGATCTCGGCATCCGCTTCGGCGCCGTACTGCCGGAACACGTCCGTGCTGTACGTGGTGCGGACCGGGGCGGCGTTGCGCGTGGGGTTGCGTGTGGCGTCCAGGGCATCGCCACGCGCCTTGGTTTCCACATCCACCTGCATCGACAGCCCGATCTGCAGCGGATGGGCGCGCAGTTCGGCCGGATCGAGGGCGATCCGCACCGGCAGGCGCTGCACCACCTTGATCCAGTTCCCCGTGGCGTTCTGCGCCGGCAGGGCCGAGAACGCGCTGCCGGTGCCGGCCGAGAAGCCGACCACCTTGCCGTGGTACGTCACCGTGCTGCCGTAGAGGTCGGCATGCAGTGCCACCGGCTGGCCGATGCGGATGTGCTTGAGCTGGACTTCCTTGAAGTTGGCATCCACCCAGACGCCGTCCAGCGGCACGATGGCCATCAGMGGATTGCCCGGCGCCACCCGCTGCCCCACCTGCACGGAGCGGCGCGCCACATAGCCGGTGACCGGCGCCGGCAGCGTATTGCGGGCATTGGCGAGGTAGGCGTCGCGCACGCGTGCGGCGGCGGCCTCCACGCTGGGGTGGTCCGCCACGGCGGCCCCGTCGGTCAGGGCATGGTTCGAGGCGAGTTGCTGGCGGGCCGTCTCCAGCGCGGCTTCGGCGGACTTGACCGCATCGCGGGCATGGGCGATGTCCTCGACCGCCACGGCGCCGGACTCGGAAACCGCCGTGCGGCGGCGCAGATCGTCACGCACGCGCGCCACATCGGCCTCCCGCTGCCGCACGGTGGCGGCCAGCACATCGTTGTTGATATAGAGCGCGCTCACCTGCCGCACGGTCTGGCCCAGCGCGGCCTCGGCGTTGGCCAGCGCAATGCGGGTATCGGCAGGGTCCAGCGTCACGACCGGCTCGCCGGCCCGCACGACCTGCGTGTCGTCGGCGTTGACCGACACCACGGTGCCGCTCACCTGGGGCGTCAGTTGCACGAGGTTGCCGTTCACGTAGGCATCGTCGGTGTGTTCGTGGAACCGGGCCACCCCGTAGTAGTAGGCGCCATAGCCTGCGGCGGCCAGGAGCGTGGTCAAACCCAGCAGCGCCAGCAGGCGCTTGCGGGAAGACTTCGGCGCGGTGGCGGACGGCTTGTCAGCGGAGGAAGGAGTCGAGGTCATGAGAGGGTCTGTTATCGAAGGAAGGGGGCGATCAGCGGGCCGCCGCTGTCTGTTGGGTGTGGGCGACGGTCTCGACGGTCTGGGCGGTCTGGGCGGTCTCGGTGTACCCACCGCCAAGCGCGGTAGCCAGCGCGATCTGCCGGTCGCGGCGTTGCATGCGCAGGTTGGTCACCACCTGGCTGCTGGCCAGCGCCGTGGTCTGGGCGTTGAGCACGGTCAACTGCGTGGTCAGGCCGCCCTGGTACTGGGCCATCGCCAGCCGGAGCGCGCGCTGCGCGGCCTCGTCGGACCGCGTGGCGTTGACCAACTGCGCGTCCACCGCGCGGATATCGGCCAGTTGCGTGGCCACATCGGTCAGCGCCTGGATCAGCGTGTCGTTGTAGTTCGCCACCGCGAAGTCGAACTCGGCATAGCGCCCCTTGAGCTGCGCACGCAGCGCGCCGCCGTCGAAGATCGGCAGATGGATGGCCGGCCCGGCCGATGCCGTGCGGCTCGCCGCGCGCAGGAAGCGGCCCCAGCCAAAGGCATCGAGGCCGATGGCCGCACTCAGGTTGATATCCGGATAGAACTCGGCCTTGGCCACCTTGATGTCGTGCGTGGTGACCTCCACGCGCCAGCGCGCGGCCACGATGTCCGGGCGGCGCGAGACGAGGTCGGCGGGCAGGTTGGCCGGCAGATGGATCTCGTCGCCCACGCCAAGCGTGGGACGTGCGATGGCCAGGCCGCGATCCGGCCCCTGCCCGAGCAGCGCGCCCAGTTGATAGCGGGTGCGCTGGATATTGCCTTCCAGCGCGGAGACACTGACTTGCGCGGCGGCCAGATTGGCCTCGGCAGTGCGCAGCTCGACTTCGGTATCGAGCCCCATCTTCACCCGGCCCCGCGCCACGCGCAGCACTTCGGTGCGCTGGCCGACTTCGTCGCGCGCAATGTCGAGCAGGGCGTAGAGGCGCCCCAGCTCGTTGTAGCTGCGGGCGATGGCGCTCGTCAGCGTCAGGCGCACCTGCTCGGCTTCGGCCTCGCTGGCGTGCACCGTCGACACGGCCGAGCGCAACGCCTCACGGTTCTTGCCCCACAGGTCCAGCTCGTAGCTGGCGCCGAGGAAGGCCTTGTTTTCCGATTGCCAGCTGCCGGCGAACGCGGGCGGGATAAAGGTGCTTTCGGTCAGGCGCTGGCGCGTCCAGCTATAGCCGGCCCCCACCTGCGGCAGCGTATTGGCGTTGGCGGTTTCGCTGAACGCCACCGCCGCCGCCACGCGGGCGCGGGCCTTGTCGAGTGTCGGGCTGTCTTTCAACGCTTCCGCGATCAACGCCTTGAGTTGCGCATCCCCGAACTGGTCGGCCCAATCCGCCGCGGGCCATCGGCCCTGCTCCGCCGGAAGGCTCTGCGTGGTGGCGTATTGGCCGGGCTGCGCCATCTGGCGGTCGCTTCGGATGCCGGCATAGTTCGCACAGCCCGCCAGCACCGCGACCACGAGGGTCGACAGCACTGGCCTGGCCAGGCGACTCACCCCGCGCGGCATTCCCTTAGATTGCTCGAACATTATCTGACCTGTCAGTTAATCATGCAAAAAAGTGGCGCAGCGTGGGCTTTTCGTACAATTTGGCCGTGCTGCGCGTTATTTGCCTGAACAATAATTGACAGGTCAGCAAAAAACAAKCCTTAATTGGACTTTGTGCGTGCACGGTGACGAAGGCGACAATAAATGCCTGATATGTCACTTATGTGGCAGTAACGTGTCCGTCATCTCAGTCGTTCCGGTTTAGCGCTACCATCTGAACCGAATTCCCGCCGCAGAACATCAGATTCGCACTTCCCGTCCTACCCATGCCCCACGCCCTCGAAGTCCCCCTGTCAACCGTCGACAAATGGCAAGACATTGTCAATCTGCTCGCCGAGATCATGTGCGTGCCGTCCGCGCTGATCATGCGGACCAAGGCACCCAATATCGAAGTGCTGGTATCGAGCCATTCGGAGGGCAATCCTTATGAGGCGGCCGAAACCGCCCCGCTGGATACGGGGCTGTATTGCGAGACCGTGATGGAGACCCGCCAGCCGCTGCTGGTGCCGGATGCCCTAGCGGACGTGGACTGGAATGCCAACCCGGATATCAAGCTGGGCATGATCTCGTACATGGGGCTCCCGATCAGCTGGCCCGATGGCGAAGTGTTCGGCACGATCTGCGTGCTCGACCGGAAGAAGAACGCCTACAGCAACCAGTTTCTCCGGCTGCTGTCGATGTGCCGGGACATCCTGCAAGCCGACCTKAACATGCTGATGGCCTTGAGCGGCCAGCTTGCGGAAAGCCAGGCCAGGATCCGGCGCCTGGTGGACGCCGACATCATCGGCATCTTCCTCTGGGAGGTGGACACCCAGGTCATCGTCGAGGCCAATGACGCCTTCCTGCGGATCGTCGGCTACGACCGCGAGGATTTGCGGTCGCGCGGCATGCGTTGGACCGCGATGACCCCGCCGGATTGGCTTGAGGTGGATCTGCGAGACCGGTTGCCGGTACTCAAGCGCAGCGGCCGCCTGCAACCGTTCGAGAAGGAATATTTCCGCAAGGATGGCAGCCGGGTGCCGGTGATGATGGGCGTGGCCCGGTTCGAGGACGGCGGCAAGGAGGGGGTCGCGTTCGTGCTGGATTTGACCGAACGCAAGCTCGCCGAAGCCGACGCCCGCGAAAGCGAGCGCCGTTACCGGGAAACCCAAAGCGCGTTGGCGCACGTCAACCGGGTCACGACCATGGGGCAGCTCACGGCCTCCATCAGCCATGAGCTGAAGCAGCCGATCGGCGCCTGTGCGATGAACGCCAGCGCGGGCCTGCGCTGGCTCGCGGCGCAACCACCGAATCTGGAAGAAGCGCGCCTCGCCTTCGAGCGGATCAACAAGGACGCCCGGCAGGCCAGCGACATGATGAGCCACATCCGCGACCTGTTCAAGAACGCCCCGCTGCAAAAGGAGGGGGTGCAGATCAACGAGGCGATTCGCGAAGTCATTACCCTGACGCGCGGCGAAGTCGTCCAGCATGGCGTGGCGGTGCAGATGCAGCTCGCGGAGGATCTGCCGCCGGTCAAGGGGGATCGTGTCCAGCTGCAGCAGGCCATGCTGAACCTGATCATGAATGCCGTGGAAGCGATGAGCGCCGTGGACGACGGCCCCCGGGAACTGACGATCCGCACCGCCGCCGATGCGGGACATGCCGTGGTGGTGACGGTACGCGACTCCGGACCGGGTGTACCGCCCGAGCACGCGGTGCGGCTCTTCGAACCGTTCTGCACGACGAAGTCCAGCGGCATGGGCATGGGCCTGACGATCTGCCGATCGATCATCCAGGCCCATGGCGGCACCCTGGAACTCTGCGAGAACGAGGCGCGTGGCGCCGTGTTCCGGTTCACGGTGCCCACGCTCGACGCCTAGCGCGCGTTCCCGGCAATCATCGCCGTGATCTCGGCGGCGTCCATCCCCGTCTCCCCCAGCACCTCGGCCGTGTGCTCGCCCAGCGCCGGCGCCGGGCGGTGGATCGCGGTCGGCGTTTCGGAGAACTTCGCCGTCGGCCGGATCTGGCGGATCGGCCCGACCACCGGATGCGTGGAGTCCTCGAACAAACCCACTTCGCGCAGATGCGGATGCGCCGGCAGGTCGTCCAGGCCGTAGATCGGCGTGGCGGGGATGTCCATCCGCTCGCACATCGCCATCCATTGCGCCGTGGTCCGCTCGGGCGCCAGTTCGCGCAGGTGGCCGTACAGCGCCTGGATATGCGCATTGCGCGCGCGCCGGCTGGCGATGTCGTAGCGGCTGGCGAGGTCGTTCCGGCCCACTTCGGCAAAGAAGGCATGCCAGTGCTTCTCGGTGTACGGCAGCAGACTCATCCAGCCGTCGGCGGTGCGCACCGGCTTGCGCCCGCCGCCGAGCAGCCGCGCGTAGCCGGCCTTGCCCGGGTTGTCCGGGAACGTCATGCCGCCCATATGCTCGGTCAGCACGAAGGCGGTCATGGTTTCCAGCATCGGCACCTCCACGTACTGCCCCGCGCCATGCCGCTCGCGATGGAACAGCGCCGCCAGCACCGCGTTGGCCACCGCCAGCCCTGTGGTCTTGTCCGCGATCAGGCTCGGCATGTAGTCCGGCGCGGCACCATCCCCCGACGCCGCCCCCACGAAACCACACGCAGCCTGGATGATGTCGTCGAACGCCGGCTTGTCGCGGTGCGGCCCGTCCTGGCCAAAACCGGTGGCGGCGCAGTAGACGATGTCCGGCTTCAGCGCCGCCACGGCCGCGTAGCCAAGGCCAAGCCGCTCGATGGCACCGACGCGCATGTTGTGGATCAGCACGTCCGCGGTCGGGATCAGCCGCTCCAGCGCCTCGCGTCCGGCCGGGCTTTTCAGGTCGAGCACGATGGAGCGCTTGTTGCGGTTCAGGGCGAGGAAGATCGAACTCATGCCCACGTGGTGCACCACGCCGTTGGCCCGCATCAGGTCGCCTTCGGGCGCCTCCACCTTGATCACGTCGGCGCCCATGTCGGCCAGCAGCTGCGTGGCCATCGGCCCCAGCACGACTGAGGACAGGTCCAGCACCCGCACGCCATGCAGCGGGCCGATGGCGGCCGGCGCGTTGGGCGTCGATCGATCGCTCTTGGCAGTCCGCTCCATGCTCAGCGCCCCTGGAATTGCGGCAGGCGCCGCTCGGCCATCGCCGCCACGCCCTCGCGGAAGTCCTCGCTGGCGAACTCCTTCAGTTGCGCCGCCAGCTCCTGCCGGTTGCCCTCGACGATGCGGTCCGCCAGCCCCTGCCGCAGCGTGGCGCGGGTGCTGCGCACAGCCATCGGCGCGGAAATGGCGATCTCCGCCGCCAGTGCGTGGGCCTGCGCCAGTTCATCGCCGGGCTCGGCCAGCACGTCGGCCAGCCCGATCTCCACGGCACGCGCGCCATCGATGCGCCGGCCCGTGTAGAACAGCAGTGCCGCCTGCTGCTCGCCGATCAGGCGCGGCAGCGTCACGCTGAGGCCGAAGCCCGGATGGAAGCCGAGCCGGTTGAAATTCACGCTGAAGCGCGCGTCGCGGCTCGTCACGCGGAAATCCGCAACCAGCGCCAGCCCCACGCCGGCGCCAACGGCCGGGCCATGCACGGCGGCCACGATCGGCTTGGCCGTGCGGAACAGGCGCATGGCCTGCCGGTAGAACGGGCTCGGGTCGCGCGCCACGCTGCTGTCCTGCGCGCCGAAGTTGGCGCCGGCGCAGAACGCCTTGCCCTCCGCCGCCAGCACGATGGCGCGGCATTCGGGCGTCTCGTCGAGCGCGGCGAAGGCTTCGGCCAACTGCGTCATACACGCCTCGTCCACATAATTGTGCGGCGGACGGCGCAGCGTCACCTGCGCCACATGGCCTGTCATGGCGACCTGGACCATGTCGGTGGAAAGCTCGGACACGGGACGTTTCGTATGCATGGGGTGTCTCCTTCGGTTGGATGGCGCCGATCAGGCGCACGAATAGTGGGTTATGTCTGGATCGATATACACTGCGGGGGTCCACCGGACGCACCCCGCCAGGGGCGATGCCCGGCCTCAACTTACAAAATCTAGGGACATCGATGGAGCAAGGAGACAGCCTCGCCGGACCTGGCGACACCACGGGCGACACCACGGGCGGCCGACGCCTGCCGCTCGCGGACCTGCGCAAGAAGGACCTCAACCTGCTGGTGGTGCTTGCCGCACTGCTGGAGAGCAACAGCGTGAGCGAGGCCGCCAAGCGGCTCGACAGCACCCAGCCGTCCACCAGCCGCATGCTGGAGCGACTGCGCGACGAAATCGGCGATCCGCTGCTGATCAAGAGCGCGCTGAAGATGCTGCCCACGCGCCGCGCCCAGGAACTGCAGCCGCTGCTCGAAAACGTGCTGCGCCAGATCGAGCAAATCTACACCCAGGCGGCCGACTACGATCCGGCGCTGGAAACCGGCTCCTACGCCATCGGCATCAACGACTCCCTGCAGGCCGTGATCGCGCCCGGCTTCCTGGAGGCGCTGCGTCAGACCGCGCCGCGTGCGCGCGTGCGCATGCAGCCGGTGCCGATGCCGAGCGGCGTCAGCGCGCTGTCCAGCGGCGCCATCGACGTCATGGTGGCCTTCCACCCGGCCGAGGAGCACGAATCGCTGCGCGCGGAGCTGCTGTTCAACGCCCAGTTCGGCTGCCTGTGCGCCACCGACAATCGCCAGATCGGCGACCATCCCACGCCGGCCGACCTGACGCCGCTGCCCTGCCTCGATGTCTCGCAGTTCGGCCTCGTGACCAAACTGATCGACCGATACTTCGGCGCCCACGGCACCACGCGCAACATCGTCGGCACGCTGACCAGCTATCTGGCCGTGCCGGACGCCGTGGCGGGCACCGCCATGTACGCGATGGTGCCCGGCTACCTCGCCCCGCTGCTGTGCCGCCATCCCGGCGTGCGCTTCGCGCCAGTGGTGGACCCGCTGCTGACCGTGCCGGTGCACCTGTGCTGGCACAACAACGTCCACACGCACCCCTTCGTGTCGGTGCTGCGCACGCTGCTGACGCAGGCCGCCGCGCCGCTGGCGCACTGACGTCCCGGGGTGTCCATGGCGGCTGCGCCCCATCGCGGCTACTCCGGACGGATGCCCGCCGCCTGCGCCACCCGGCGGAAGCGCGCCATCTCGGTCTGGTGGAAGCTGCGCATCGCGTCGGGGTCGTAGGGCATCAGGCTCGACCCCGAACGCGCGACGTAGGCGGCGGACTCCGGCGTCTTCAGGATGGCCTGCATCGTCGTGGCCAGCCGGCCGACGATATCGTCCGGCGTCTGCGCGCGCACGTAGAACGACACCCAGCTGTACTGGATGTAGTCCGGATAGCCGCTCTCGCGCACCGTGGGCACGTCCGGCAGCTCCGGATGCCGGCGCTCGCCGGACACCGCCAGCGCGCGCAGCTTGCCCTGCTTCAGCAGCGGCAGCGCGCCCCCGGTATCGACCAGCGCCAGGTCAAGCTGGCTGCCGAGGATGTCGGACATGATCTGCGCCTGGCCCTTGTACGGGATATTGGTGAAGCGGATGCCCGCGAGCGAGCCGAACCAGACCGCCGCGAGCTGGTAGCCGGCGGAGTAGGTGCCCACGTTGAACGGCCGCTCCTGCTTCTTCGCGGCGGCGGCCAGATCGCCCATGGTCTTCAGCGGCGACGTCAGCGGCACCACGAACACATTCATATTGCGGCTCAGGCCCGCCACCGGGCGCAGATCGGCGACGGGGTCATAGGGCAACTGCTTGATGACGAGGGGATTGACCGACATCGGCGAATTGCTGGCCAGCAGGATCGTGTAGCCGTCCGCCGGCGCGCTCTTGAGCGCCTGGATGCCGATGACGCCATTGGCCCCGGGCCGGTTCTCCACCACGACCGCCTGGCCGAGTTCGCGCGCCAGCGCCTCGCCGTAGAAGCGCGCCGAGGCGTCCGAGCCGCTGCCGGGCGTGAACGGCACGATGATCCGCAAGGGCTTCGAGGGGAAGTCCTGCGCGCGCTCGCCCGCCTGCGCCGTCGGCGCGTAGACGAGCAGCGTGGTGGCCACCCCGGCCAGCATCGTCTTCAGCCATGTCATGGTGTCTCCCCGTGTGTCGTCTGAAGGCTAGGCCGCCGCGGCGGTCAGGTCCGCCCACAGCGCATCGCCGCCGCGCGCAATCGCACGCCGGCCAATCTCGGCCGCCCAGTACGCCTCGGTGCCGCACTCGGCACGCCAGGCCCACACGCGCCGCGTGGATTGGTGCAGCGAATGCTCGTGCGTGAAGCCGATCGCCCCATGCACCTGATGCGCGATGGCCGCCGCGCGGCCGGCGGACTGCCCGCAGATCACCTTGGCGACCATCGCCGCCTGGGTCCAGTCGCCGGCATCGACCGCCGCGCAGGCGGACGCCACGGCCATGCGCGCGGCCACGGTCTCGTTGGCGAGGATGGCCAGTTGCTGCTGCACCGCCTGGAACTTGCCGATCGGGCGGCCGAACTGCGTCCGCTCGTTCGCGTACTGCACGGTCTGGTTCAGGATGCGCTCCAGCAGGCCAGCGATGCCGATCGCCCGCGTCAGCGCGCCGAGTGCCTGTGGCGCCGCTGGCCATCCCGCCGGATCGCCGCGCACGGCCGCGCTGTCCGGCACGCGCTGGAAGGTGAGCCGGTCGCGCGGTTCGTTGGCGAGGTTCACGCCGGTCTCCACCGCAGCGGCGCCGGTCGCGGCGAGCAGCCAGAGCGGCGCCTTGGTCTCGGCATCKATCGCGCGGATCAGCACATGGCCCACGTAGCGGCCCCACGGCACCGCTACCGCGCCATCGAGTGCCCATCCATCGTCATGCAGACAGGCGCTGACGGGCGCGGCGAGATCGGCAAGGCCGATGGGGCCGCCCGGCATCGCCACGCCAAGCTGGTTCAGGACCCAGCCTGCCACTGCGGTGTCCAGGAACGGCGCCGGGGCGTTGGCGCCGGCCAGCAGCACCGGCAGGCCCTCGGTCCAGCTGGCCTGCGCGCCCTCGTCCGCTTCCGGCACGAAGAGGCGGGTCAGGCCGCTGGCCTCCACCTGGTCCCACAGTTCGGCCGGCCACAGGCCGTGTTCCATCGCGTCGATCCGGGCCGGCGTCACGGCATCGGCAAAGAGACGGCTGGCGCTGTCCGCCAGCATGCGTTCGAGTTCGTTCATCGGACCCCCAGTCCCTTGGCAATGATGCCGCGCAGGATTTCGCGGGTGCCGCCGCGCAGCGAGAAGGACGGCACAACCTGTGTCAGATAACGGTGCGTGGCCGCGAACGGCGACGCGCTCCCCTGCAGGGCATCCCCGAACAGCTGGTGCGCCACCTCGGGAATTCGCTGTTCGAACAGCGCGCCAAGGTCCTTGACGTTGGCGGCGGCCACCTGCGGGTTCTCCCCGCGATTCAGCATGGCCGCAATGCCGCGCGACATCTGCCGCAGGGTGGTCAGTTCCGCCACCAGCAGGCCCAGCTCCGTGGCCTGGCGGCTGTCGGCGGCGTCGGCGTGATCGAGCATCTGGGGCAGCAGCGCGTAGCTGCTCAGGTAGCGCTCGGGGCCGCTGCGCTCGAACGTCAGCTCGGCCGTCACCTGCGCCCAGCCGTCGCCTTCCTTGCCGATCAGCATGCGGTCCGGCACGAAGACATCGGTAAACACCACCTCGTTGAAGCCCTCCTCGCCGGAGAGGCTGCGGATCGGCCGCACCTGCAGGCCCGGCGAGTTCATGTCGACGAGGAACTGCGACATGCCCTTGTGCTTCTCGTCGGCGCCGCGATCGGTGCGCACCAGCGCAATCATGTAGTGCGAGCGGTGCGCGTTGGAGGTCCAGAGCTTGGTGCCATTGATGACCCAGCCGCCTTCCACGCGGTCGGCGCGGGTGCGGATCGAGGCGAGGTCGGAGCCCGAGTCGGGCTCGCTCATGCCGATGCAGAAGTAGACCTCGCCACGGGTGATGCGCGGCACGATCTCGGCGGCGACGGCCGGATCGGCGTAGCGCATCAGCAGCGGTCCGCTCTGGCGCTCGGCCACCCAGTGGCCGCCGACCGGCGCGCCGGCGGCGAGCAATTCCTCAAGGACCACGTAGCGTTCGAGCATCGAACGCCCCTGGCCGCCGAACTCGCGCGGCCAGGTCATGCCGATCCAGCCCTGCGCGCCGAGCGCCAGGCTGAACTCGGCATCGAAGCCGCTCCAGCTCTTGGCGCGCAACGGGCGCGGCCGGTCCGGCATGACCCGGGCGAGAAATGCCCGCACCTCGGCCCGCAATGGTGCCAGCGGCCCATCGGGCTCGGCTGGGCGGATCACTATCCTGGCGGCTGTGTCCACGCTGTCTCCTGTCGTTATCATGTGTCGCGTTGCCGGGGGCCCCGCGAAAGTGACGACGAGATTAGCAAGCCGCAGACGCCGCACCTATCGCACGGACGGCATATCCGAAATGCGTGCGATAGGTGCGGCGCGCCCGGGGCATGGTTTTCCCGTAGCCGGACCTATGCCTGCGCGGCGCATACCGGCCCGCGCATAACGGATATGCCCCGCCGAGCCTTGCCTCGGTGCGGCGCGAGCCAGTAGGCTCTTCCTCCATCAAACGACGACGGATCACCGTTGCGGAGGAGACCACCATGAGACACCGACAGGACAAGGTTCGCGCCATCCCTCACCAAACCCGGCGTCGTACGCTGCACACGCTGGCCACCCTGGCGGCGGCCATCGGGCTAGCGCCGCTGGCTGCCCTCCCCGCCCTGGCGCAGGGCGATGCCGCCAGCTTCCCCAACCGGCCCGTGAAGTTCATCGTGCCGTTTCCGCCGGGCAGCGGCACGGACACTGGCGCGCGCATCTTCGCCAAGAAGATCGGCGACCTCACCGGCCAGCCGGTCACGGTGGAGAACAAGCCGGGTGGCAACGGCTTTATCGGCGTGCAGACCGCGCTCAACGCGCCGGCCGATGGCTACACGGTCTTCATCGGCAGCAACTCCACGCTCTCCACCAACGCCGCCACGTTCCGCAAGCTGCCCTATGACCCGCTGACCGACTTCGCGCCGATCAGCCTGCTGACGCGTGGCCCGTGCCTGATCATCGTGCCGCCAAACTCGCCGTACAAGAACGTCGAGGAGCTGGTCGCGGACGGCAAGAAGCGCCCCGGCGCGCTCAACTACGCGAGCGGGTCGATGTCGTACACGCTGTATTCGGAATGGCTCAATGACATGACCGGCATGCGCTCCACCGGCATCAACTACAAGGGGGCGGGCGATGCGATCAACGTGACGCTCTCCGGCACCGTGGACTTCGCGGTGGTGGACGCCAGTGGCGCCATCGAGCTGGTGAAGAGTGGGAAGCTGCGCGCGCTGGCGTACACAGCCCCGCAGCGCACCCACCTGCTGCCCGATGTGCCGAACGCGCAGGAGGCGGGCATTCCGCAGTTCCTGGCCTACAACTGGGTGGCTGCGGCGGTCTCGGCCAAGACGCCGCCGGAGCTGGTGCGCCGCTGGGCCACGCTGTTCCACCAGGCGGCAGAGACACCGGAACTCAAGGACTACTACAAGCGACAGTCCACGACGGTCATCATGTCCAGCCCGGCCGAGATGCGCCAGTACCAGCAGGAGGAAATCCAGCGCTGGAAGCAACTGGCTTCCCGCGCTGGCATCCCCCTGCAGTAAGGGTCGCAGTCAGGGCCGCTGTACGGTCCTTTAGCGCTCCAGGTTCTTGCGCTCCGTGGCGGTGAGCATGCGCAGCTGCGATTCGCCCAGATCCATCTGCCCCAGCACCTGCACCACGCCTTGCGGATCGTACTTCGGCGGCGTGGCGCTGGCGCCTTCGCGTCCTCGCGGCGCGTAGGCGCCGGCGCTGCCGTCGCCCTCATTGCCGTTGCCGAGCACCCGCACCGTGAACACCGACGGCAAGCCCTGGCGCGCCGCGGCGCGGTCGCGCTGCACGGCATCCTGCGCCGCGCTGGCCGCCTGCGACGCCGCCGCGCTGGCGTTGCTCAACGCCCCCACGTTGATCGCCGCCACCACCGGCATGCCCGCCGCCTTGCCCTGCACCTGGATGTTCTCCGCATTGACCACCCGCAGCGCCGCCAGATTGACGTTGCCCGAGACCCGGATACCGGCCTCGCCCGCGTCGATGGTGCCGAGCGGCGCAATCAGGTCGATATCGCCCGGCGGTACTTCCGGGATCGGGTTCAGCGTGGCGATACCCGCGCCCGTATTCGGCGTGGTCGGTGACAGCGCCACCAGACCGATATCGTCATAGGTACGCCGCTGCGGCGTGTAGACCACGGTGGACTTGGAACCGCGCCCCGCGTTGATGTCGCCCTGCGCCGACCAGCCCAGGATATTGCCGCCGAAGGTCGTGAAGATGCGGCTCTGCCCTAGCAGGATACTGTCGCGGGCATACATCTGGATCTCGCCCGCGCCCTGCGTCAGCACGCCGGAACCCTCGCCCGGCACGAATCCGCCGTCCACGCCGACCAGCGTCCGGCCACCCGGCGTGAACACGCTGATGTCGCCGCCGAAGTCGGTGTGGATGCCGGCATCGAGCACGTCGTAGAACGGCACGCTGCCGGGGCTGCCCGCAGCCAGCCACTCGGCCTTGCTCAGGTACTTCGTGCCCGGTTTGGGACGCGTGGTGAAGCGMCCGTCCAGGTTGTCCTGCCCGCTCTGGTAGAACCGCGCGCTGCTGAACATCGTCAGGTCGCCCTGATAGTCACCCTGAGCGTCCGCCGMCTGCCCCGGGAACAGCGTGGCGATGGCCTCGCGGCCACGCAGGTAGCTGCCCGCGCGCGGACCGGTGGCGTCGTTGAACTCGCGGCCCGAGGCCTTGAGTTCCGCGTAATACACGTTGCGCAGGTAGGCGCGCTGCTGTTCCGGCGGCAGCGCGGCGAGGAACTGCCGCGCGTCCATGGTGGCGGCATCGAAATGCACGCCCAGCCCGTTGCTGCCGCCGAAGCGGTCCGTCAGCCAGTTGACCAGGTGTAGCTGGCCGGCCAGTCCGTATTCGCGCTGCAGGTCGCGGCTGGGCGCCGCGGTGCCGGCGGCCAGCGCCGCCTTGCGCGACTGGTCCAGCTCGGCCTGCCGGGCGGCCAGGAAGGCCGGGGCGCCGGCCTCGTCGCCGGTGTAGCCGAACTCGGCGCGCAGCCAGTCACCCAGCGTCAGCTTGCCGCCGTAGGTGGTCACGGCCTTGCCCGGCTGGTCGGCCAGCGGGCGCCCGCTGTCGGCCTGATTGGCCGCATCCAGGTAGCGCGCGGCGAAGGCGTCGAAGCCCAGCCCGTCGAGCCCCTTGGCGCCCACACCGGCGGCCACGGCAATCGCCGCGCCGTTCGAGCGGTCGTGCTGCGCCGAACCGGCCACCGCGCCGATGCTGCGCAGTTCGCCCTTGTCCGCCAGATAGAGATCGCGCCCGGCAGTCACTTCCAGCAGGCCGGGGCCCGCCACATAGAAGCTGCCGCCCCGGATGTCGCGGCCCGCCGAGATCACCGAGATGTCATCGTCGTTGCCATGCACGATCAGGTTCCCGCGCGTGGTGGCGATCGTGTTCCGGGTGGGCCGCAGCGGCGCGTCGGGCTCGGAGCTGTAGTACTGGCCGAACCAGCCCAGCGCGTCTTCCGGTGCCATCGCGAAGGTGCCCAGCGGCGTGCCGGCGTTGACGATATCGCGCCCCGCGCGGATCGCCACCGGCCCGCCCCCCTCGTACAAGGGGCTCTGGGTGCCTACCGTGCCCGTCAGGCTGCCCACGTAGATGATGGCGCCGGTGCGCAGGCCGACGATATCGCCTGCGTTCGCATAGAAGCGCGCGGGCGGCTGCCCCTCGCGGGTATAGCCGGATGCGGTGGGCGACGTGAGGCTGAACAGCGGATACGCCTGCTCGCTCTCCACCCCCTTCGAGAACAGCACGCTGGGCGCCAGACCCTGCGGGTCGATATTGCCGACCACGTGCTGGCCGTACCACGCGGTACCGACCACGCCGAGGAAGCCGGGGTTGAACGGGCTCGGCAGCAGCGTGGGATTGGCGCCGGACTGGGTCACCGAGTAGCCGGCGGCGTAGATCGAATCGCCAGCCAGCAGCTCCAGCGCGCCGGTGCCCGTCACCGCGAAATGCGGGCTCACCGGCGAAGGTGCCAGGATCAGGCCGACCGGCGACTGCTCCGGACTGTTGTTGCTGACCCGGCCGGAACTCGCGTTGCCGTAGTACAGGCTGCCGTTGGGCGCCGCCGCGCGCAGGATCGACGGCATCACGAAGCGGCCGTCGGTGGCGCTGTGGTTGCTGCGGTCCCGGTCGTCCGTCCACGACGTGGACGGCGTCAGGTTGCCGCCGGCGCTGAACAGGTCGATGGCGGTGGACGGCGTCCACAGCGAGAACCAGCTCCAGCCCTCGCCATCCTGCGCGGTGCCGTCGAGCGTGAACGGCGTGCCGTTGTGGAACTGGGCCACGCGGCCCGGATCCGCCACGCCGCCGATGACCAGGTCCCCGCGCGACTCGATGCGCACGCCGGCATCGCCCACCACCAGCACCGGCCCGCCGCCCGCGATGGACGAGGTGGCCACATAGGGCTGGTAGGCGCGCGTCTCCATCGGATCGGCACGGTCGTAGCGCAGCTCGATGCCGCCCACGGCGCCGGCTTCCAGCCGCAGCGCGCCGCGCAGGTTGACGAACGTGCTGTTCAGGTCCAGGCGCGGATTCGAGAAGCGGGTCAGCGGCGTGATCTCGCCATTGCTCTCGGGCTGGTTGCGGACTTCCGCCACCGGGTTCAGGCCGCCGCCGATGCGGATGTCGAGGTCGCCCCCGCCGGTCTGCGTCAGCGTGCTGCCATCGGCCGAGACGCGGCCCGTGCTGCCCACGGCCAGCACCAGACCCTGGCTCCGCGAGAGCACCGGCGCGCCATTGCCCATGCGCGATTCCAGCATGCCGGCGTTGCCGCCGGCTTCCATCACCAGATTGCCGCCGCCGAGCGTGCCGATACCGGTGAAGCCCACCAGGAACGGCAGGGTGCCCTGCACCGCGTACTGGTCGTCCTTGGCCGCCACATAGCTGCCGAAGTTGACCCACCACGCCGTGGGCACGCCCTCGCCGGGCGCTGCCGCGCTGCCGGTGCCCTGGCGCCACAGCCAGCCGCCCACGGCCGAGGTGTCGAAGTGGATGCGCATCTGGCCGAGCGCGTCGTCGTTGCGGATGGTGCCCGGCTTGGTGCCGATGATGTCGCCGCGCACATCGCCCTGCGCGCGCACCAGCACGTTGCCGCCGTGCTCGGGATACCACGCCTGGTACGTGCTCTGCGCGCCGCCGTTGATAAACGGTTCGAGGTAGGCGCCGTTAGCGCCCAGCAGCGTGCCGTCCGCGCCCCTGGCGCGCGCCTGGTTATAGGCCGCACCCACGCCGGCCGCCTGCGTGCCGGCGGTATAGACGCCGAACGGCGAGGTCATGGTGAAGTCGGCCGCGGCCAGCAGGTCGAGGTCGCCGGTGCCGGTGCGCAGCACGCTGAACATTTGCTGGCGCCCCGGCATCATCTTGTCCTCATAGACCGGCGGCGTGCCATCGGCGATCTTCTCGACGAGGATGCCGAGGCCCAGGTCGTTGAGCCCCGCCACTGCTTCCTCACCGCCATACGCCTCGAGGTTGATCGGCGTGCCCGGCACTTCGCCGAACATCCAGGCCTCCGGCCCCCAGATGTACTGGCCCGGGATGCCCGTGCCCGGCTTGAGCACGGTCTGCTGGGCCAGCCCGTAGTGGGTATCGGCCAGCAGGAGCTGCCCGCGCGTGCTGCGCGGCTGCAGCGCGCGGGTGTCGGCCGCCGTGAGGTCGGCGCCGCCTACCAGCCGCATCGACCACGCCTGCGAGCCCTGCTCCAGCATCGGCGCCAGCGCCCAGGTGCGGCCCTGGTTGCCGCTGGCATCCGCGTCGCGCATCAGCACGGTGGTGGCGTCGCCGGGCAGCTTCACCACGGTTTCGGCCGGGATCATGGCGCCCTTGCGCAGCATCAGGTCACCCGCCAGCACCACGCCGTTGACCGGGCCGTAGGTGGGCATGTCCACCACGGCGCCATCGGGGAACGGCAGCGGCACGCCGGCCGGCCACGTCATGGCCGCCACATGCGCGGCGCCCGGCAGGCGGTTGCCCGCGTCGAGCTGCATGCCGGTGGTCAGCGTGAGCGCGGCAGACAGTACCGTGCCGGCCGGATGCACCACATTGCCCGCGCCGTCGCGGATGGCGCCGCCCAGCACGGTGCCGGCCGGCAGCACGAGGTCCGCTGTCAGCGTGGCGCGCGTGGGCAGCTCGGTGCCGGCGCGCAGGCTCATGGCCTGGATCGGCAAGGCGTAGTTGAGCGCGCGGCCCGGCTGGAAGAAGGTGCCATCGGCCAGCGTGACCTTGCCGTCGGTCGGCACCACCACGTCGCCGCCCCAGGGCACGCGGCCCTTGACCAGCATCCAGCCGTTGTCGTCCGGCGTGACGGGCAGCGCGGCGCCGTCGAAGCCATCGGACACGCTGCCAAAGATCTTGAAGTCCCCGCCGGCACGCATCACCAGCGCGCCCGCCTCGCCGGAGCCGCGCACGCCGGTCTGCTGCGTATGCGGGTTGACGCTCGCGTAGCGGTAGCCGGACAGGTCGATATCCCCGTCGATATGCAGGTCGCCATCGGGCGTGATCGAGACGATCTCCACGCCCGGGCGCAGGTGGAACGCGTCCGCGTAGGTGCGCAGGCCGGCCAGCCTGCGGGTCATCAGGTCGCCGTTGGCCAGCGCGTTGCCCATGAAGGTCAGGCTCTCCGCGTGCTTCTGGTCCAGGTAACCCTGGGTGATGGACTGGTAGTCGCGCCCATCGGCCGTGCCGCCGGAGACCAGCGGCGCGTCGTTGTAGGTCTGGAACGCGTTGACGGTGATCGCGCGCGCGCCGTCGATGCGCACGCTGCCTGATGCGTCGATGTCGACGTCGTTGCCGGTGGCGCCGCCCAGCCGGCGGGCGCTCAGCTCCACCGTGCCGAGCGACAGCGGCGTGCCGTCGGTGCCGGCGCGCACGTCCATGCGCGCGCCGTCCGCCAGCGTCAGCCGGCCTTGCCCCGCGTTGATGTCGATCACGGCGCGGTTGGGCGCCTCGATCACCTGCCCGTAGCTGTCCACGCGCAGCACGCGGCCATGGGCGTCCAGCAGCGCGCCGCCGCCGATCGTCACGCCATCGCGCGCGGCCAGGCGGATGCTGCCGACCTGCTCGCCGCTGGCGTCCACGGTGCCGTTCACTACGAGGCGGCCGCCATCCACCGAGACGCTGATCTCGCGCGCCTTCAGTTCGTCGCCCACCGTCAGGTCGCCCTGCTTGATCTGGAAGTTGCGGCTGCCGGTGACCCCGCCCGCCGTCAGGCGCTGATTGAGGCCCGTGAAGTCGGCCACGTGCTGGCCGCGAATGTCGGCGCCGCCGGCCGCGTACGGCACCCACGTGCCGCCCGCATCGTAGTAGCCGGTGCTGCCGCCGGCGATGGCACCGCGCAGGTCCACCGTACCCGCGCCAGCCCCCACCGCCACGGCGGTGAGCTTGCCGGCGCGGTTCTCCAGCGCGGAGAGGTCGATGCGCGAACCAGCCGTCTGCAGGATGTTGCCGGACTGGCTTTCCAGCACCACGTCGCCGCCCCAGCTGTACTTGCTGACGTCGAAGAAATCGACCTTGCGGCCGGCGAGGTCCAGCCGGGCGCCATCGCCGAGCACGACATCGCCCTCGGCGGACACCGTGAGCTTGCCGCTGGGCAGCGCCACGGTGGTGTCGAGTGCCACGCTGCGTCCGGCGAGCGAGACTTCCGCGCCCAGCGCGGCAATCAGCTCCGCATTCGTCAGCGCGGGCGCGGTGGCCCCGGCGGGAGCAGCCACGTTGACAGCGCCGCCCGCACGGATCTTGTTGACCGAGCCGGCCGCGCCGGTCAGCAGCGGCGTATGGATGGTCAGGTCGCCGCCGCTGTAGGCGTAGGCGTTAGTGGCTGCATCCCAGGCGCCGCGCGTCTGGTAGACCGCGAGCGAGCCGGTCTGGTTGGCCGTGACGCGTTCGCTGGCGTTCAACTCCACGCCGCCGAAGCCCAGCACCAGCCGGTCCATATCGTGGATGGTGTCCGGGCGGGTGCCCGGGCCGTAGCCGAATTCGATCTGGCGGGCATCGACGATKAACTGCCCGCTGCCGTTGCCGGCGCCACCGGCCGCTACCTGCCCCGGCGCGGTGTTGGTGCCGTTCCAGACCAGCGTATCGGTGCGGATGCGCGCCTGGGCGTCGGCGTCTCCCAGACCGTAGATGGCCGGGGTGGTCAGCACCAGCCGTTCCAGCGAGGACTTGCCGGTGGCGGGGTCGATGGTCGACAGTTCGATCGAATCGTAGAAATTGACCGCGTCGCGCGCCGTCAGCACCAGATTCTCCAGTGCCGGCGCGCCCGCGCTGGTGTCGCCGCGCAGCAGGCGGTCCAGCACGCCCTGGTTGAGGGTCAGCCCCGGGGTCAGGGCATTGCGCGCGGCCACGGCGGCCAGCGACGCCTCGCTCCCCACGTTGATGCCGCCCACGGCCAGCGTCAGGTTGCGCGTGCCGTAGCGCGCCGTATCGCGCAGCTCGAAGGTCTGGTCGGTGGCCGCCGCGATGGTGCCTTCCGAATAGAGCTGCGTGGTGCCGTTGCAGACGGCGCCCGCCGCGCAGGCGCCAATGTCGATGCGGCCCGGGCCCTGCGCCGGGTCATTGCCGATGGCAGGCGGCAGCAGGTCCAGCCAGCCGTTGGACACCGCCAGCACGGACAGCCGGGCCGGATCGTAGACGTAGCCGTCCATGGAATCCCACGCGGCCTTGCCCTGGCCGAGCGTGTTGATGCCCGCGCCCTGCTCGATGACGATGCCGCCAGACTTGGCGCCGGTGACGAGGAACACCTCGCCGGCCTTGAGCACCGCGCCTTCGCGCAGCACGATGTTGCGGGCGTTGCCGGTGAAGGTGGCGATGTTGTCGCGCGGTGCGCCGGTGGTGGCGCGCACCACGGCGGGCAGGCCGCCGATGCCGAGGCGGTTGGCGCCGATGGCATTGAGGTCGTCCGCGTGCAGCGAGATCTGGTTCAACAGATCCCCGCCGGGCAGCGCCCTCGGCGTCGCGCCGGCCGCCAGGATCTCGTAGTCGCCGGAGTTGCTGACGACCAGCGCGCTGCCGCCATAGCCGCCCGTCGGCGTGCCGTAGGCGGTGGTGCCGTTGGCAAAGCGCAGCGCGGGCGCGTCACCGATCTTGCCGGCCTGGATATCGGCGATGAATTCGAGCTGAAGGCCCTTGGCGTCGCGCTCGAGCATGGGCCGTGGCACGCCGTTGAGCGCCGCGTTCGCCAGCCCGAATTCGGCGTAGCTCGTCTCGTTGTACTGCGACAGCCGGCGCAGCCTGTCGGCCGAGGTCAGCAAGACCTGCGTMGGCAGCGCATCGCGGAGGGTCGTGTTGGCCGTGCCGAGCTGCGCGGAGGTGGCGTACGAGCCATTGCGCATGGCCAGCGCCGGTCCCTGCCCCAGCCCAGCCTGGCTGGCGCCGTTGAGTTCCACGCGGAACGCGCCCGGTAGCAGCGCGAAGGTCGAGGGCAGCAGCGTGTAGGTGCCGGCAGGCAGCCCCGGCACGCCCGCGCCGATGGTGATCTGGCGGCCGATGGCCGGGTCGCTGGCGCCGTGCTCGGCCACGATCGGCGCATAGCCGGCCTGCGCGCCCGGCACGATGGCGTAGATGGGATTGGTGCCCAGGCCCGGCAGCGTGAAGCCGCCCTTCGGCGACACCTGCACCAGCGGATTCATCCGCGCGTCAGTGGAGCCGCCGCGCCCGGCCAGGAAGGCCGCGCCGGTCAGCTCGCCGCCGCCGGTCATGTCCAGCAGCGCGCCCGGCTGCACATCGATGGCGTGGCCGGTCAGGTTGATGGTCGGCCCCGCGCCCACGCCGGGGTACACCACGTCCGTGCCATTGTGCATATAGCTCAGGCCGTCCAGCGTGCCGCCGTAGGGCATCACCAGCCCGTTCGCGCTGACCGAGGTCACGCTGCCCGGCAGCACGTTGACGACGCCGGTTTCCGTGCCATTGCCGCTGGTCCCGATCGAGACCGAGCCGAGCGGGGCCCGCACGACGCCGCCCTGGTTGACCGTGGGGCCGGAGAGACTCAGGGTGCCGAAGACCGAGTACGGCGTGGCGGGGAGTGCGTCGCCCACCCGCTCGATGTTCAGCACGCGGGTCGGGTCGAAGGTGCGGATGGGGCTGCCCCACTGGTTGACACCGTCGATCTGCCCGACCAGGACCCTGCCGCTGTCCTGCATGGCCGGGTAGATCTGCGAGGCGGCCAGCGTCAGGTCGCCCGGCTGGTACAGCAGCGCGGCGCCGGACATGCGGATGTCCGAGGCGCTGCGCAGCGTCATCTGGTCGAAGGCATCGCGCTCCACCTTGAGCGGATCGACGGCGTTCTGGATGATCTCGCCGCGCGCGCCAACGCTCAACTCGCCCACGATGTCGAGGAACTGCGCATCGGCCAGGAAGCTGGTGCCGTCCGCCACCAGCGGCACACCGAGCGTGCCGCCCGCCGCGCCGGAATTCTTGGAGCCGCGCACCGGGTTCGGCATGATGCCGTTTTCGCCCTGGCTGCGCGTGGTGCCAGCGAGGCGCATATAGGGCGCCGCCAGGCTGACACGCGTGCCGGCCGCAGCCTGTTCGGCCAGGCCGATGGCGCTGGCGGTCAGGCTCAGGCTCTGGCCCATGGCCAGGTTCACGTCGCCATCGAAGCTGATCAGGCCGTTGGCGAGCAGCGCCAGGTTGTCGAAGCCACCGGCCGCCACACGGTCCACGCCGATACGGGCGGTGCCGTAGCGCAGCGCGGCATCGCGCATGCCGGGGCGCAGCGCGTCGGAGAGGCCGCTATCGCCCTGCACCTGCGCCACCACCAGTTCACGCGGCACACGCACCGCGTCGTCCACGGCCGCGCCCTTCAGGGTGTTGCGGTCCACGCCGAGGTAGGACGGCGTCTCCAGGTTGATCGCCAGCGTGCCGCCGGCCGCGCCCGCGCCACCGGCTGCCGCGCGCAGGTCGCCATCCACGAACAGGCCGCGCATCGAGCTGAGCGCGATCACCCCGCCGTTGCTGGCCACGTTGATCGGGCCGACGCCGGCTACGTCCACCACTGCCGACGCCCCGGAGGCGTCCAGCCGCGCACCGGGCCGCACCACCACGAAGGCATCGGCCGCATCGACCTCCCGTGCGCCGTCCACGTGGCGCGCGCCGATCTCGATGGTGCCGCCGTTGGCGACCTCGCCATAGGCCCGGCCCTGCACGTCACGCGCGGTGACCGCACGGCCTGCCACGTCGATCACGGCATCGCCGCCGATCCAGATCGAGCGGCCATCGGGCGTGCCGCTCGGCGACGCCGCATTGCCCACGCCCAGCGCGGTCTGCAACACGGCGACGCTGCCGCCCCAGGCGTTCAGCGTACCGTCGATGGTGATCTGGCCGTTGCCCTGCAGCGTCAGCGCGTGGCCCGGATCGACCGTGACCGTGGCGCCCTGCCCCACCGTCACCGGCGCCTGGCCGTAGACGTTGCCGCCACCCAGCACGAGGTCGGCGCCGCGCCGCTGCGTCAGCACGCCATGGACCGGATCTTCCTCCCACAGCGGCGGCAGCCAGCGCTCCAGCGCCTGCGAGGGGTCCGCGCCGGTGGGCACCCTGTGCGCCGCCGTGGTGTCGTGGCGCAGCACCGGCATGATGACGTCGACGGTGGCGCCGTTGGCGATCTGCGAGCCCTGCTGGCCCGATACGTCGTACTTCGAAAAGCCGGTCTGGAACAGGTCGGTATCCAGCACCAGCAGCGGCTTKACCGCTACGTCGGTGGAAAGCACCGCGCCAGCCGGCAGGCGGTCTCCGGCGGCCATCGCATGGTCGGTCTGGAACGCCGTGCCCGCCTTGACCGTGGTGCTGTACATCGCCACCGGCATGCCGTTCGGGAACACGTTGCCCGGCACCACGTAACCGGCGCCCATTTCGCCCTGCGTGCGCACCAGCACGGTCCCAGCAGGCACCGTGGTGCCGCTCGCGTACCAGGCGCCGTTCGTGTCGTACACAACGAACTGGTTGAAGCCGACGCCCGGCGGCACCACCCACCCCTGGGTGAGCGTGAGCGGCCGGCTCGGCGCGATGGCGATGGTGCCCGGCGACACCTGGCCCGGCGCAGCGGTGTCGGACGTGAACGTGTAATCCACCGGCAGCACCGTGCCCGCCTTGATCGTGAACGGCTGGTCCAGCGTCAGGTGCACCGGCACCGATTCCCCGGCGCGCAGCACGCCGGATTCGGCCAGCAGGCCGCCGCCGATGGCGACGCCCAGCCCCGAGTCGATGGTCAGCGTACCGCCGCCGTTCACCCCGTAGCCGCGCAGATCGCCATCCATGCGCAGCGTGCCCGAGCCGGTGCCGGCCACGTCATACTGGTTCGAGCGGAGCGTGATATTGCCGCCGCGCCCGCCGCGCAGCGAGCCGTCCGCCATCAGCGCCGCACCGGACGACACGTCGATCAGGCTGCCCGCGCCGAGCGTGACGTCGCCCGAGCTGCTGACCGTGACCGAGCCGCCGTTCACATAGGGCAGGCCGTCGATGTTGCCCGGGTCCTGCTTGAGATTGGTCCACAGGCCGCGCGCATCGAGGGTGACGCCGGGCGCCACGGTCACGGTTGCCGTGCCGGTGGGCGCGTCGGTGACGGGCCGGTCGATCCAGTTGCCCGGGCTGCCCCGGCTGACGATGTCCCCGAGCGCGATGGTGCCGCCACGCGCGGTAAGGTCCGCGCCGATGTCCACCGTGGTGGCATGCAGCCCCAGCGCGCCGCCCGTCGCCACGGCCAGCGGCGCATCCACGGCAATGCCATCCTTGGCGAAGACCGTGAAACCGCCGAGTTCCAGCCCGTTGAGCCAGCCCGCGTCGAGACGGATATGGCCGCCGCTCTGGTCCGCCGGCAGCGCGTCTTCGAGCGCGATACCCTGCGCGATGCCCTGCACCGCGCCAATGTCGACCTGCCCGGCCACCGCCGTCGGGATTTCCCGGATCGTGTTGGTGGCGGGGTCGAACAGCGGCGTCAACTTGCCGATCACCAGCTGTCCGCGCCGCGGCGCGGCAATCTGGGACTGCTGGTAGCCGTCCAGCCCGGCGTCGCGCGCCTGGCCCTGGCGCGGGCCCTGATAGACGGTGGCGTCGATATCGCCCTCCATCACAGCCGAGGCGGTGGACACCACCACGCGGCCGGCATCGCGGCCCACGGTGTAGCCGTTCTCCAGCCGCTCGCGCGGCGCGATCAACGGGTTGTAGAACTGCTCGGTGGCCTTGGCGCCCCAGCGCTTGTGCGCGGCCTCAAAGCCGCGATACACGCCCTCGTAGGTCATGTCGCCGGGCGCGGTGGCGAGGTTGTAGAGCTGGCCGTCGCTGCCGCGCAGCCAGGTCTGCTTGATCTTGCCGGTCTGCACGTCCAGCGAGCCGCCCGCCACATTGATGGTCGAGCCCGCCCGCGAGACCAGCTCGCCGCCTTCGAACAGCACGGTGCCGCCCAGCGCGGCCCATTCGCCGATGCCGTGGCCGCTCGTGTTCAGGTAGCCGCTKACTTCCAGCAGGCCGCCGCCGGTGTACCAGCGGTCCGTGGTGGCGCCGTTGGTGCCGGCCGGCACGCGCACGAGGTAGCGCCGGTCCACCCACATGGTGGTGTTGTTCAGCTTGCCGGAATCGCGGTTATTCGGGGCGTCGCGCTGCTCGTTGCCCTGGACGTTGATCTCGACGTTGTTGGACTCCATCGCCACGCGCACGCCCACCGCGCCCGACACATCCAGCACGGCGCGATCGGCCAGCAGCGTGCGTCGCGCGGCATTGACCTGGATCTGTCCGCCGGTGGCCAGCGCCAGCGAATCGGCGTCGAACAGCACGTCCCCGCCCGAGGCGATCTGCACCAGCGACTGGTCGCGCCGGTTGTAGCCGCCCTCGCTGGCGGTGGCGGAATCCTTGATCAGCGCGTCGCGCTGCACGTCGAGCGCGGTCTCGTTGCTGTCGGCCAGCAGGATGGCGGTGACGCTCCCCGGGGCCAGCGTCACGCGGCTCTTGTCATCGCCCTCGGCGCGCAGGTGCACCGTGCCGCGCGTGGTGACGGAGCTGCTGGAGAGCAGCACGCCGCGCTGCTCGACCGTATGGCCCTTGAGCGTGATGTCGCCGGTGGCGGCCTGGATCAGGCCGGCGTTGGTGACCAGCCCGGCCGTGCTGCCCGGGTTGCGCAGCACATCCACCTCATTGCCGCGCGTGGTGGACGTCTTGTTCGCGTCGGTGCCCATGCCCCGGCGAATCACAAAGCTGTCGCCGGCGGCCAGCGTAGTCTGGCCGTTCGGCGTGACGATGGTGCCCCGGTTGTGCGCCTCGCGGCCGGCCAGCAGCACATAGCCGCCGCCCTCGGTCACGCTCTGCGGCGTGCGCGTGGCGATGCGGGCGCCCGCTTCCACCACCACGTCGCCGGTGGCGTTGCCGAAAGAGGTAGCGGTCGCCGTCGAGACCAGGTCATTGGCGAAGGTGGGCACGTAGCCGCTGCCCTTGGCCTCGCTGAACAGCCCCTTCTGGAACTGCGAATCGGTCATGCCGGCGGCGGCGGCCACGAGGTTGCGCGTGTCGACCTGGCTGGTGCCCTTGAAGACGATGCCGTTGCGGTTGACGATCATCACCGTGCCATCGGCCTTGATCTGCCCTTGGATCTGGCTGGGCCGCGCCTGCGGATCGTTCACGCGGTTGAGCACCGCCCAGTCGGCCTGCTGGTGGAACTCCACCGTGGTGTTGCGGCCCACGTTGAAGGTTTCCCAGTTCAGGATGGCGCGGTCGCCGGTCTGCTCGATGGAGACCACGGTCCGGCCATCGACAACCTTCTGCCCGGTGGCCTTGTCCAGCGGCCGGGCGTTCTGCCAGCCCGCCGTCAGGCTGTTGGTATCGACCTTGAGGCCGCCCTCGGCCAGCCCGTCGGGGACGGACGGGTCCTGCGCGGCGGCGTTGCGCGCCGCAGCCTGCGCGGCCTGCATGGCGGCGATGGCCTGCGCGGTGGTGGCGAGGTTCTGGATCGAACGCTGAAGCTGCTGGTTGGCCTGCTGTTGCTGCGCGGACGGGTTGGTCAGCGCGGAGGCCGGCATGCCGTTGGGCAGCCGGCCGGTGGCGGCCGCCGTGCCCTGCATCATGTTCTTCTGCGCCATCCAGTCGCGGCTGAAGGCCTGCTGGGCGTGCGCGCCATCGAGCATGCCKCCCGCTGCCACCAGCAGCGCTATCGCATGGGCCAGCGGCCGGCGGCGTGGATTCGGAAGCCGGAAGCCGCCGCCGTGTTGTGGCGAAGGCATGTTCCCGCTGTGAGCGCGCATCTGCATGGTGATCTCAATCCCGTCAAGCAACGTTGGCGGGCCGCCTCTCGCAATCTGCGTGGCGTGGCGGCCCTGTCGTCATGTCCACCGACGGCAAGCGCCGTCGATGCTCCTGGGACCTAGACCATTGGGCCGAAGGGAATCGGCAAGCTTTTCCTTGAAGATTTCGTGACAGCGATCCGGGAAAACCCGGACCACCGTGCCTGCGAAAAACCTAGCTCAGCAGCACCATGCCGCCCGGCAGCGTGCGCGCGTGCAGCCCGAACGAGCGCTGCATCTGGACGATGGCCTTGTCGAGCGCGTGAATCTGAAAACGGCCGGTGACCGGCTTCGCCGCGAGTTGGCGGTCCAGCAGCACGACCTTGCCGGTACGGTAACGATTGATCTCGTCGAGCACCTCGCCCAGCGGCGCATCGGTGAAGCGCAGGTAGCCCTGGCGCCAGCCCGGCATGCGCGCGGCATCGAGCTGTTCGGCGCGGCCCAGCGTGTGGTCGTCGTAGCGCAGGCGCTGGCCGCCCGACAGTTGCACGGTGCCGCTGGCATGGGCCACCTGTACCTGGCCGTCGATGCAGGTCACGCACACCGCGCCGTCCAGGTGCCGGACCTCGAAGCGCGCCGCCTGGCGCTGAAGCGCCTGCGTATGGCCGGCGCCGGCCGCCACCACGAAGGGCGTTTCGGCACGGCTCAGGTCGATGGCGGCTTCCCCGGCGATCAGGTCGATGCCGCGCGTGCCGCCCGCGCCGGGCCACACCGCGATGCTGGTGCGCGTATTGAGTTCGACATCGACGGCGCCGCCCAGCGCCAGCCGCCGCTGTTCGCCGGTGGCGGTGCGGTAGTCGGCACGCCATTCATTGGCGGCGGGCCACAGGCCCAGCGGCGGGTGGACGACGGCTGCTACCGCCGTCGCCGCGGTGGCGCCCAGCGCGCCACCGAGGAACGCACGCCGCTGCCAGCTGGACGGACGCCGTGCCGCCGGCAGGGTGGCGTGTATGGCGGCGGGGTTGCGCGCCTTGACCATCGCGGCGGCCTCGCCGAGCTGGGCCCAACGGGCGCGCGCGGCGGCAAAAGCGGCGGCGTGGGCAGGGTTCGCCTGACACCACTGCCGCAGCGCCGCGCCGTCGGCATGCGTGATCTCGCCCGCCGCGACACGGCGCACCCAGGCGAGCGCCTGCCGCTCGACGGGATCCAGTTCGCGCGGCGGGGGGAACGGAGCATTCATGGTTGGGATCATGGCGTCAGACGAGCCATCCTCGGGTAGCGCCCGGCCAGCAGGCTTACAGACAAGACGGTTGGGCGGACGCGGATCGGCACAATTTCTTCACTCATGCTTCGGCATGTGCGCCATGCAGTACTCATGGGCGCGTTTCAGTTCCAGACCGACCAGTCGCGTGGATACGCCGAAGCGCACCGCCACCTCCTGGTTGGAGCGCTCCTCCACGCGCACCGCGAGGAAGATCGCCCGCCGCCGGGGCGGCATGCTGTCGATCAGCCGCGCCAGCGCCTCCAGCTCGTCGCGGGCGGCCACGGTCTGCGCCGGCCCCGGGGCGGGATCCGCGATTTCGAGCATCAGCGTGTCCACCTCGTCCGCACTCATATAGCGGCGGTCGCGCTGGAGCCGGTCCAGCGCGAGGTTGGTCGCCATCCGCATCAGGTAGGCGGCCGGGCTGCTGACCGGGCCGCTTTCCTCGCTGCGGTCTTCCAGATGGACCCAGGTGTCGTGCAGCGCGTCACTGGCCAGCTCGGACGAGCCGAGCCGCCACGTCAGGCGGCGCTTGAGGTCTTCGTAGCGCAGCGCGAGGAGGTCGCGCAGGGTGGCGCGGGTGGAATCGCTCATGGCTCAGCCCGCCTGCCGTTCGCACGCCGGGCGGCAGGCGCCGGCCTGCGCCGCCCGTGCGTCGCAGTGCACGGGGTGGGCCAGCAGCACGAAGGGCCGCGACGGATCGGCGGGCGACAGGCCCACATCGACCTGTTCGAGGGTCTCAACGATGGCTGCATCGCGTGCCTTGTCGCCGGTGGTGTCCAGCAGCCGCACCTGCCGCACATGGCCGGAGGCATCGACATGCACGCGCAGCGCCAGCCGGTATTCCCCGAACGCCAGCGACGGCCGCGCGCACAGCGCCCGGTAGATGCGCGCCTGCACCGCGCCGTCGACCTGGCGCTGCCGGCTGGCGGTGGCCTCTGGTGCGGGCGCATCCGGCGGGCGGGGTGTGGGGATCAGCACGAAGGCGTCGGACGCAGCGGCCTGCACGGTCAGCCCGGTGCCGTCCACCAGCCTGCGCAGCGCGTCCTCGGGGCGATAGCTGCCATGCACCGGATTCGAAGTGCGGCCCTCCGCGAGTTCCGAAGGGAAGAAGACGGACAGGCTGGTCAGCCTGTCGTACTGCGCCAACGCCTGTTTCAACGGCTGGGCCGGCAGGTCGAAGGCGATCTCGGCCATGCCGTCCGGCGTGGCCTGCTGGGCGCGGAGCTTCTGGCAGGCCATGCAGAGCACGAGCAGCGTCAGGTAACCCACCAGCGCGCGCGCACTGGGCGATGCGACCAGCCTTGCCATCACGATCCAAGATGAGTCGTCCGTTGAGGAATGCCCGACGGCGCCGTTTGCGGGCGCCTTGAGCCGGTCCGCATCGTAGGACTCCTGTGTGACGTAACCGTGACTGCAAGGCGGCGTACTGCCCTCCCCCCTCCGGGAGGGGGGCGTGGCAAGCTTCAGCCGGCAACGGCGTCGGTGGCGGCGGTGACGTCATCGGTGACGGCTGCATCGGTCGCCGCTTCCGTCGCCGCTTCCGTCGCCGCTTCCGTCCCGGCAGCCTGGAAGTTGCGCAGATGCAGGAAGAACTGCCCCATCATCTGCACCCAGAGCTGCATCGCCACGCCGAGATAGGTGGGCGCGACGCCGCCGGAGACCATCACATCCATCTCCAGCACCACAAACTCGCCGTGCTGCGCCACACGCGCGAAGCGCCGGCTGCGGTGCCACTCGGCCACCACGCCCTCGGGCAGCGTGCCGCCCTGCACGCGCAGCGGGCAGCTCAGCGTGAAATCCACATACTCGCCGGGCGCGGCGGCATTGCCCCACAGCACCTGGAAGCCGACGCCATGGCTGGCGCTATGCAGGCGCGGCACGCCCTCCTGCTCGATAACGGTGACGGCGCAGCCGGCCGCCTTGATGGCGTCCGCGACCTGCTCCGGCGTGACGGTCTGCAGGAGGGTCGGGGTCGGTTGTTCGATGGTTTGTGCGACGGCGTCGAACGGGGTGGCGATGGTGGTCATGTACTGGTCCTGAAATCTGAAATCGGTAGAAGAGGGGTTAGTGCGTCTTTTGCGGCGCGGCGTCCGGCTGGCTCGCCGACTGGGCGGGCGGGGCCGGCGGGGCAGCCTGCGCCGCCGCAGCGGCGGAGAACTGCCCTTCGTAGAGCTTGTCGCCAAACTGCTGGGCGATCTGCTCGTAGCGCACGCGGCTCTGCGCGGCAAAGGGCTGGCGTGCGCTCAGCACCGTGCCGAGATCGACGGTCTCGTAGGCCTGCAGCACCTCCTGGCCCACCGCGTACAACTGCGCGTTCTTGGCTTCGCACTGGGTCAGCGCGGTCTTCTGCGCGGTGGTCTCGGCGGCCAGGCGCTGGCGCTCGGCGTCCAGTCCGCGTGCCATCCTGAGCAGTTCGTCGTACGCGCCGCGATACTGGGCGATCTGCGCGCCAGCCTTTTCCACCTGCGCCTGGCCCTGCTGCTGGCTCTGGCGCAGCGCGTCGCGCGACTGGCGCTCGCTGGCCAGCTGCGCGCGGGCAGCCTCCAGCTCCTTCTTCAGGGCATCGACATCGGCCGGTGCCGCGCCAGCCTTGGCGGCGGGCTGGCTGCCGCCGCCTGCCTTGAGCACGGCCAGTTCGTTCTGCGCCTGCTGGAGCTGCGCGGTGGTGTTGCGGAGCTGGTTGCGCAGGCGCTCTTCCATGCTCTGGCCGGCCGGGGCCTGCTGGGCATGGGCGGCGCCGCCGGCCACCAACAGCGCGGCGGCCAGGGCAATGCCGGGGAGGAACGGATGGGACACGGTGTCCTCCTTAGAAACGGGCGTTGACTTCAAGCTGCAGCGTGTCGATCGACAGCGGCGGCCCGAACACTTCCTTGGTCGAGATCCAGCGGCCGGTCACCCAGGCGTTCTTGTCGAACGCATAGGAGCCGCCGAGGTAGTAGCCGCGCGCATTGGTGCCGCCCATGTGGAAGGTCGAATCGTTGTAGCCGTCCGGCATGGCGTCCGGCTCGATGCGCTTGTAGCCGGCCAGCACGTTCCAGTCGCCGCGTGCCGAAGGCGTGGGCTTGCCGAAGGTGGCCTGGAACATGTAGGCGTTGCCGCCACTCTTGAAGTCCGCGCGGCTGGTGCCGCCGCTGGCGCCGAAGTTGTTCACAATGCCGCCGTTGGCGCGCGCGAACATCTCGTCCGGGTCGTAGGCGAGGTTGCGGATGTAGTTGCCGTCCAGCCGCAGCATGTACTTGCCGGCCACCTTGGTGTCCCAGCGCAGGTTGACGTCGAGCAGCTGKAATTGCGAGGCCAGGCCCACGTACTGCGGCTGCGGCGTGTTAGCCGGGTCGAGCGGGTTGAGCGCGATATTGCGCAGCAGCATCAGCGTGTTGCCCTTCTGCATGAAGGCCGGACGGCTCCAGTCGGTGCTGCAGCTGGTGGCGCCCGCGTACAGCGCGCAGGGGTCGGACACCCGGCCGCTGACGTTGTGGAAGTCGTAGTAGGCCAGCGCGCCGCGCAGGCGGTTGTCGTCGTTCACCTTCCAGCTCGCGCCGATCTGCGCGCCCAGCAGCCACTTGTTCTCGCTGCTCATCTTGTCCTGGCTGTTGCCCGGGAAGCCGTCCGACGAGTATTCGAGCGGGATCAGGCCCAGCGAGCCGAACAGCGAGATGTCGCGGTTAGGCAGCGCCTTGTCGAACTGCGCGGCGATGCCGTCGAAATTCAGGTCATTCGAGAACAGCGTGTCCGACGACACAAACGGGTTGCCGAAGCGGCCGCCGGTGACCTTGACCCATTCKAACGGCTGGTACGACAGCCAGCCCTGGTCGAGCCAGACGTCCTTCTTGGCCAGCCCGCCGCCGAGCGTCTGGTTGGTGGAGACCGGGCTGTTGTCGTTGCCGGTGGCCAGGCGCACGCCGGCCTTCACGCTCTCGGACACATCGGCGAGCACGCCAATCCGCGCGCGGGCCTTCCACTGGAGCGTGCGGTTCTGGCGCGTGTTGAGCAGCGGCGGGAGCGCCAGGTTGGTGTTCGGGTTGACGTCGAAGCCGCCGCCCGAGTTGATGGCGGCCCAGTCGATCTCGATATTGCTGTTGTTGCCCGAGTAGAAGCGCGATTCGTTGCGCAGGCGTACATCGCCCTCGACATGGATGCGCTGGGTCCACTCCGGCGTTTCGTTCGGCGCGGCCCAGCCTTCGGCCTTGGCCTGGGCCATTACCTGCACCTTCACCTCGTCGCGGATCTCGTCCCGCACGGTTTCCGGGATGTACGGCACGCGTACGTCGCCCGGTTGCAGCGCGGCGGCGGTCACGGCACCGGCAGCGGCACCCGTGGCGACACCGGCCCCGGCGCCGGCACCCGTGCCGCTGGACGCCTGCATGGTCGCCAGTTGGCGCTGGGTCTGCTGCGCGGCCATCGCCTCGGTCTGGGCCTGCGCCAGCAGGGCCTCGCCGGCGTCCTTGCGCAGCGCGCCGCTCTCGATCAGGCCACGGATCAGCTTGACCATGGTGCTGTCGCCCTGGGCGGCGGTCTGCGCGTTGGCGCCGCCACCCGCGGCCAGCAGCGCGACGGCCAGGGCAAGCGCCTGCGCGCGGCGCCGGGTGCGTGGAGCGCGCGTGATGGGCGTGGCGCGCGGGTGGATGGCGGAGGGATTCATCGGTGTGTTCTGCATGATGTGTTGGGAATGGGGAGCGCGCGGCATCGTCATGGCCGGCGCCCCTTGATCGACATGCGCAACGGCGAGCGCAGCGTGGCCGGCGGGCGTTCGTCGGCACGGAATTCGCGCACCATGGCGAGCACCGCTTCGTCGGTCTTCGCGTTGCCGGTGCCTTGCGAGAGCTGCACGCGCGTGACGGTGCCGTCCGCATCGAGCCAGACGTCGATGCGGATATCGTCGAACGCCAGCTGGCGGGTGCGCGCGTCACGCGCAAACGCCTGCTGCAGCGCGCTGGACAGCCACGACGCGTAGGAGCGGCTGCCGAGCCCGCCCCCGCCGCCGGTCATGCCGCCGCCGCTGCCCGCGCCGATGCCGAACGCATCGGTGCCGGCCTGCGCGGCGCCGTCGATGGTGACMGGGTCGCCCAGGTCCTTCGAGGGGCTGGGCGGGCTGTCGTCCTTGGGCGGATCGAGCGGCTCCATCGGCTTGGGCTCGGGCTCCTTGATTTCCGGCTTGACCTTCTCCGGCTCCGGCTCGGGCAGTTTCTCGGGCTCGGGCGGCGGAGGCGGCGGTGGGGGCAGCACCAGCGTGGGCGTGGCGGCTACCTCGCGCTTGGTGCTGGCCGTGCCGGACAGCAGGTACCAGACCACGGCCGCGAGCACCACGAACGCCAGCGCGCCAATCAGGTGCCCGCCCCAGCGGCGCCAGAGCACCGCAACGCGTGCGCGGAAATCAGGCGGGGGATCGCGACGGTTCACGCTGTCTCCCTTACGCCGGCTTGCCGGTGACGAGGCCGATCTGGTTCAGCTCGATCCGCCGCAGCAGGTCGAGCACCTCCACCACCTTCGCGTATTGCACGGCGGCATCGCCGCGCACGATCACCGGGAAATCCGGCGTCAGCGCCTTCTCGGTGCGCAGGCGCTCCTCCAGCTCCGGCAGTGACACCGGGTAGGCGTCCAGGAACACCTGGCCGGCGTTGTCGATAGTGATCGCCTTGGTCTTGGGCTTCTCCAGCGCCACCGAGGCGCTGGCCTTCGGCAGATCCACCTTGATGCCGGGGATGCTGGCGTTGCTGGTGAGGATGAAGATCACCAGCACCACCAGCAGCACGTCCACGAATGGCGTGATGTTGATGCCGCCGGTGCGCTTCTTCGTGCCGAACTTGGCTGCGTGTGCCATGGTTTCGGTACCCCGTCAGGCGCTGTGCAGCGCGGCGGGCACGCGGCGGCCCTCGCCCTGCTCTTCGGCCAGGCGCGTGGCGAACTCATCCACGAACACCGCCATGTCGGCGCCGATGGCGTCCGAGCGCGAGGCCAGCCAGTTGTAGCCGAACAGCGCCGGAATGGCGACGCCGAGGCCGGCGGCGGTACACAGCAGCGCCGCGGCCATGCCCGGTGCCACCGAGTTGATGTCCACGGCGCCGGCCATGGCCGCCACCACGAACACCAGCATGATGCCGATGACGGTGCCGAACAGGCCCACGTACGGGGCGCCTTCGATGGTGGTGGAGAGCCAGTTCATGCGTTGTGCCATGCGCTCGTTCTCGCGCACCATCACGCCGTCCATCGCCGCGCGGATCGCGCTGATGGTGGCGTCGGACACCGCGTTGAGGTCGTAGCCCATCTGGTGGCGGCGGTGCAGCTCCTCGGTGGCCACCTCGTACAGGCGCCACAGCGACGAGTTCGCCTTCACCTCCGCTGGCACGCGGCCGGTCTTGGCGAGATGGTCCAGCGAAGCCGCGGACGTATCGCGGAAATGCGTCATGAAGGCGGCGTTGGCGCGCGCGTTGGCGCCATAGCTGCGGCCCTTGGTGATCATGATGGCCCACGACGTGGCCATCATCAGGCCCAGCAGCGCCACCACGATCCAGGCGTCCAGCGGCATGGCCGCGAGGATGAAGCCGAAGTGGCTCTTGCCGGCCTGCTGTTCATCGGGGCCGAACGCCGTCAGGCGCGATTCGGCGCCTTGCGACACGGCGTCCGCCAGCAGCAGCGGCGCCGGGCGCGCGATCTTCGACAGGCGCAGTTCGTCGATGGCACCGGCGAACGGCGTGCCGCTGGTTTCGGCGGTACCCCCGGCCACCGGCGCGCCGATGGCGGCAGGCGTGTTCAGCGCCGGCAGCGCCAGCGGCAGCGTTGCGGCAGAGCGGCCACCCACGAAGAGCGTGACGGCCTTGCCATCCGCATTGACCGCCAGGTGCGACCACTGCCCGGCCTGCACCGGCTGGCCCGGGCGGCTGCGCTGGCCGTTGACCTGCACGAACGGCACGCCCTGGTCGATGCCGATCACCAGTTCGCTGGCGCCATCGCGGCGGGCATAGATCACCTGCTGCGCGCCAAGCTGGTCCGGGCGCACCCACGCCGAGAACGTGAAGGGAGCGCCGGCCTGGAGCGCCAGCGACGGCGAGGCGGGCAGCATCAGCGGTGCGGTGCCGAGCTGGGCGCCACGCCCGATGATGGTGCCGTCCTTGCTCACCACGGCGGTCTGGCTGTTGTTGCCGTAGGCGGTGGAGTCCCGCGCCGGCACGTTGGCCTCGGTGAAGTGGTAGACCAGCGTGTAGTCGGGGTCGAAGCTGCGCTGGCCGTTGCCTGAGGCGGGTGCCTTGGGGTTGCCGTAGTACATCCAGATCTGCTGCGGGCTGCCCGCCGAGACGGCCGGTACATCCACCCAGACCAGTGCGATGCCCAGCAGCGGGTCGAACTGTTCGATCTGGTGGTTCAGCACGGTCTTGTCGTCACCGGCGACAAAGCGCAGGTCGGCGCCGCTCTCGCTGACGCCCTCGAAGGTGAAATTGCCGGTATGCAGGCGCAGCAGCACCGGCGTGCGGCCGGCATCGCCGCCGATGGCGCCGCCCTGCGGGCCGGCATCGATCGTGACCGGCTTGCGATAGGCCCAGTCGGGCTGCCACCAGGCGTGCGCCAGGCCCGGCAGCAGGGTGCTCGCTAGCGCGAGCAGAAGCAAAACGATGCGTCGCATGACAAGGGTTCTCCGTAGATATATGAGGGGCGCCCGCGCTCAGTAACTCGCGGTGACGCTGAAATTCAGGCGTGGGTCGAAGCGTTCCGTGCGGGGGCCGGCCTTGAGCGGGAAGCCCAGGTCCAGGCGGCCCGTGACCTGCTGGCCGAGGCGGAAGCTGGTGCCCAGGCCCACCGAGGCCAGCGAGAACGTGCTTTCCTGCTCGGGCAGCGGTTCGCGCAGCCGCAGCTGGCCGCCATCGACGAAGGCGTACACGCGCCAGTCCTCGACCACGGTGGGGAAGAACGGCAGCGGCGGCGCGCGCAGTTCGACCGAGCCGACCACGCCGTAGTCGCCGGTGGCTTCAGCCGAGAGGTAGCCGCGCACCGAGTTCATGCCGCCGGCCGCGAGCTGTTCGCTCGACACCAGCGGGGAATCGGTGATCTGCCCGGCCAGCCGCCATGCGAGCTGGGTGTTGCCGGGGAAGCTGTAGCTGCCGGTGGTATCGGCCTTGAGCACGGTGAAGCTCGGCGACGCCTTGTAGCGCTTGTAGTCGAACTGTTCCCAGTTGCTGCCGTAGCCGAGGAAGCTGCGCGTGCCGGATACCAGCGCGATATTCAGGCCGTACTGGCCGCGCTCGCTCTGGGTGAAGCCCGCATAGGACAGCGTGATGGGCGCGTACTTGAGCGGCACGTTGTCGCTGGAGGCGCCGAACCGGGTGGTTTCCTGGTTGTCCTTGAAGTCCACGCCCAGGCTCAGGGCATGCCACCACGCGCCGGTGTCCGGCACGGTGTAGGTGCCCTTGATCCCGACCGAATGGCCCTTGCCGAGCACGCTGGTGCCGCCCACGGTGGCGACATTGCTGTCCGACTTGTAGCCCGAGGCTTCCACGCTCCAGTTCGTGCCCCGGAACGGCGCCACGTAGGAGCCCGAGAACACCTTGGTCTGGTTCATGTCCTGCGGCGCGCCGAAGAAACTCAGCGAGGCGCTGTGGCCGAGCTGCCAGAGGTTGTCGTGCCCCAGCGAGGCGGTGGCGCGCAGGGCCTCGGTATCGGGGCTGTAGTCGTTGTTCAGGCCGACGCTGGCGCGCCACGGGCTGCTGTCGTCCACCTTCAGGTCGACATCCATCGTGCCGGGCAGGCTGCCCTGCCGGACCAGCGGCGCCACCTGGCGCTTGGCGCCGCGATTCACGGCGGTCAGCTCCGCCTGCACCTGCGTGAAGTCGGGCACGGCGCCTTCCTTCAGCGCCGGTACCTGCTCGCGCACCTCGCGCGGCGAGTTGTACTCGGTGCCCACCACGCGCACGCGGCCCACGCGCGTCTCGCTGACCTGCAGGAACACGATGCCGCCGCTGACCTGCTGCTCGGGCAGTTCGACATAGACCGACTGGTATCCCTTGGCCTGGTAGGCCGCCGTGAGCGCGTCCCGCGCGCCCTCGATGTCCTGCATGGTGCGGTCCGGGCCCAGGAACGGGCGGACCGCCCGCTCGATCGAGCGGACGTCGAGCACGGTATTGCCGCGCACGATGTACTCGTTGACGTTGACACGCCGCGCCGTCTCGGCCTTGCCCGGCGCGGGCGCAGTGGCCTCAGCTGCGGTAGCGGCCGTGGCGCTGGCGGCCGGCGCCTCTGCCGTTGCCGCCTGCTGCGCCCCTGCCAAACCCGAGGTTCCCAGTCCAATGACCGCCAGCCACACCGCACTCCAGCTCGAAGGCGGGCCGTTCTTCTTCACGTCATGCATTGTTGACTCAATTGCTCTTGTTCGATTCGGTGCCGTGGCGCGCCCGCGGCCTCGACCAAGGCCCGTGATGCGGATGCATTCGGCAGCGGGAGACATGATGGAAAGCCTTCATGTCAGCGTTGCGCTCGGTTGCCTAGACGGCCGGCACGGGCGCCGACTGTCGTTTGTCACAAAAGCTTCATCGAGAAAAAAATGGTGCGCGGCCGCGCGGCACGGCTGGCTATACTCGGGCGAGGCAGAGCGCCCACACGAACGACAGGAACGACAGGAACGACACGAACGGAGGCATCGACATGGGCATGCAGAACTGGCTGGTGGCGATAGCCGCCATCGCGGCGGGTAGCGCGGCGCCCATGGCGTCGGCCTGGGCGGCGCCGTGCGTGGAAGTGGAGGTGAACGGCGAACACGCGCCTTCGTACGACTGCCTGACCGAAAAGCTGAAACCCACGGGCGGCGGCCCGGCCGGCAAGGGAGAGTCGACGATGTCGTCCGAGTCGATCGTGCAACGGCCATCGAACCAGCTGGGGCTCTATAACAACGCCGCCACCAGCCATCGCATGGGGAACACCTTCGGTACGTCGGTCTATCCCCAGCGGCCGGCCACCCCGCCGCCGGCTGCGCCGGTGGTGCCGCGCGGGCAGCCCTGACGGCTGCCGTTTTTCTCGGGCGGCGCACCCCCTGCGCCGGCCCATGTCACCGCCTTCTACCCGCGTCCCCTCTCCTCTCGCTGCCCGCAATCGGCGCCTTCGACCTGCCCAAATGTATCTAAATGTTTCCAAACGTATCATGTTGTACAAATCAATACGAATCATTATCATTCGTACTTCCTTTCGTATTGACCTCTCAATTCATGCGTCTCACACGTATCGCGCTCGTTACCGGCTCCCTGCTTTCGACGTGGCCGGCGGCCCATGCCCTCGCTGCCGACGGCCAGGAATTGCCGGCCGTGGTGGTCACCGGCACCCGCTCGGAGAAGTCGATCGATGAGACGCCCATCCGTACCGAGGTGGTGGATCGCCAGGAAATCGAGCGCACCCACGCCCGCACGCTGAAAGACGCGCTGGAGAACGTGCCCGGCTTGCAACTGCGGGAAATCCACGGCAAGTCGGGCTACGAAGTGACGCTGCAGGGCATGACCAGCGACCAGGTGCTGGTGCTGATCGACGGCCTGCCGATTACGGCCAGCACCGGCTCCACGGTGGATGTCTCCCAGTACCTGCTGACCGACGTGGACCGGGTGGAGGTGGTGAAGGGGGCCAGTTCGGCGCAATACGGCAGTTCGGCCATGGGCGGCGTGATCAACGTCATCACGCGCCCCATCCGCAAGGGCTTTTCAGGCGCGGTTTCGGCCGATGGCGGCAGCTACGGCGGCCAGAACGCCGATGGCTCGCCCGGCCTGCTGCACGGCAACGTGCGCGTGGAAGGCGGCACCGAGCAGTTCCGCGGCCGGCTTTCCGCCGATGGCCTGGACAACAAGGGCTTCGCGGTGGACCCCGATGGCTGGACCCGCCACGGCGACGCCGTGCGCCGCCAGCAGTACGCTGGCCGGCTGGAGTGGCTGCCCACGCAGGCCGGCAGCTTCTGGTTCGACGCCAGCGCCTATCGGGAGACCGACGAGCAGCGCTACCAGTACTACGCCCCGCCCAACTACGTGCCGCAGCGCAAGACCGAGGATATCGACCGCAACCGCTATACCTACGGCGGGCAATGGCGCTTCGACAACGGCGTGCGGGCCCGGCTGGCGGGCGTGGCCGAGACCTACGACACCACCACGCGCGAGTTCTCCAACAGCTTCCAGACCGCCACGCGCAACAGTTCGCAGCGCACCGACCATGTGTCGACCCAGTTCGACCTGCCGGCTTGGTACTCGCAACTCTGGCAGTTCGGCGCCGATTTCCACCGCGAGCGGCTGGACCAGACCGTCAACGGCGCCTCCGAGCTGGCCGGGAATGCCGAGCGCCGCGCCGGCGAGCTCTACTTCCAGAACGACATCCTGTTCAGCGAGACCTGGGAGATGATCGTCGGCCTGCGCGGCCAGCAGGATTCGGACTTCGGCAGCCACTTCGCGCCCAAGATCGGCGTGCGCGGCAACCTGCTCGCCACCGAGGACTGGAAGGGCGTGCTGCGCGCCAACTACGGCCAGGGCTATCGCGTGCCGAACCTCAAGGAGCGGCACTACCTGTTCGACCACAGCTCGCTGGGCTACATGGTGCTGGGCAACCCGGACCTCAAGCCCGAGTCGTCGCACAGCTTCCAGCTCGGCGGCCAGTTGAGCTGGCGCGACCGCGTGACGGTGGATGCCAACCTGTTCTACAACCGCGTCTCGGACCTGATCCAGACCGACATGGCCAACTTCACGCTGGTCAACGGCATTGCCACCTACACCTACCGCAACGTGGCACGGGCACGCACCCAGGGCGCGGAAACCTCGCTGCGCTGGCGCGCCACCGGGGCGCTGGGCCTGACCGCCGCCTACACCTACACCGACGCAGACGACCTCGACACCGGCGCGCAGCTGACCCGCCGTCCGCGCCATATGGGCCGGCTCGGCGCGGACTGGCGCGTGCTGCCATCCACCGAGATCACCGCTCGGGCGCGCTTCCAGAGCAGCGAAGTGGCGGATTCCACMACCGGCGCGCGCTCGCCGGGCTGGGGCACGCTCGATCTGGTCGTCAACCAGCGCATCGGCCGCAATGCCGCCGTCTTCGCGGGCGTGAACAACCTGTTCGGCCGCCAGCGCGATTTTTCGAATGCCAGTGATTTCGGGCCCGTGGCGGGGCGCTTTGTCTATCTGGGCGCGCGATTCAATGTCGACGTCGTCCGCTGATTCCAACAAGCAACCAGGGGAGCGAACTACCATGAACAATACCCAACCCACCACTCGCCGCGCGCTGGGCGCGCTCAGTATCATCGCGCTCGCCGCGACCCTTGCCGCCTGCGGCGGCGGCGGCGACGACGGCGGTACCGCCACCACGCCGCCCACCAGCGGCGGTGGCGGCGTGGTCGCGCCGCCGACCGTCACGCCCACGTCGAGCTTCACGCAGACGGCCGAATGGACGTTCACGCTGCCGGCCGCCGGCACGTCGCTGTGCTACGACTTCAACACCAAGGCCGAAGTGGCCGGCTGCACGGGCACCGGCTGGGACCTGAAGGTCACCAGCAGCGGGCTCACCGGCACGCTCTGGAGCAATAGCGGCACGAGCGGTACCGGCGGCGGCGGCGTGTTCGGCAGCCCCCTCGCGAACACCTGGGCTGACCTGTCCACCTGGAAGAACGCCACCATCGATCCGGTCAATGGCACGCTGCCTGCCGCCGTGTTCCTGAAGGACTCCGCTGCCGGCGTGTTCGCGAACAGCAACTCGATCAGCTCGGCAGCCTTCGAGTACGGCGTGGCCAGCGCCACCGACCACCTGCTCTACCCCACCTATCGCACCTTCATCGTCACCAGCAACAGCGCCAGCGCGGACACCACGGGCACCGTGGGGGCGCCGGTCTTCGCGCTGCAGGTCACTGGCTACTACGGCGGCTCGGGCGGTACCACGTCCGGCTATCCGTCGTTCCGCTGGATCGACCGCACTGCGCCGGGCGTGGTGCGCACGGCCCAGGTCAATGCCTCGGCGGACTGGGTCTACTACGACCTGGTGGCGGGTGCCGTCAGCACGGCCAGCGGCACGTGGCATATCGCGTTCAACCGCTACAACGTGAAGCTGAACGGCGGCCAGTCCGGCAGCGGCACCGTGGCGGGCTTCCTGGGCAAGACGCCGGCGGGCTTCTATGACGGCACTGGTGCGCCGGTGGCGTCGAAGTTCACCGATGCCTCGAACCTCACTGCCACGCTGGCCGACCTCACCGCGCCGGACCTGACGCTGCCCACGGCCGCCAACCAGTGGATCAAGGACGCCAACGCGTCCGCGCTGAACCCGAAGTACACCGGCGCCTACCCGAACGCGCTGAACTACGGCTGGCTCTCCTACTTCCCGACCGCCGCCGCATCGGCCGCGAACGGCCTGCCCGCCGTGGCCCACCTGATCGCCGCCAATCCGCAAGGCGCCGTGATGCTGCGCGGTGGCGAAGGTTCCACCTACGCCCGCTTCCACCTGACCAAGATCCAGTACGCGGATCCGAACGTCAACAGCAGCGCACAGACGTGGACCATCAACTTCGACGTGCAGCCCTGATACCCGACACCCAAGAACCCTATGGCACAAGATAGTTTTGAAGCCCTGCGCCAGCGCCACGCCGCGCTGGTGGCCGCCACACCCGACCTGCGCATCCGCGAGCGCGCCAGCCGCCTCGGCGCCACCGAAGCCGAACTGGTGGCCGCCGGCTGCGGCGTGACCTCGCGCCAGCTGGGCGGCACCGCGCAGGCGCTGTTCCGCGACCTCGGCTCGCTCGGGTCGGTCATGGCGCTGTCCCGCAACGACGCCGCCGTGCACGAGCGGCACGGCCACTACGACAACATCCAGGCCGATGATGGCCCGGTCGGCATCGTGCTCGGGCCGGACATCGACCTGCGCATGTTCTTCAGCGCGTGGCAGTACTTCTACGCGGTGACCGAGAACGGCCGGGACAGCATCCAGTTCTTCGACAAAGCCGGCGAGGCGGTGCACAAGATCTACCGCACCGACCACACCGACGCGGCAGCCTGGCAGGCGTACATCGACCGGCACGCCCTGCCGGCGGGGACGCCGGTGACGCCGGTGGTGGTGGCGCCGTTCGCGGCGTCCACCGAGGCCGCCCAGCCCGCCGACCCCGAAGCGCTGCGTGCCGACTGGCGCGGCCTGAAGGACACGCACGACTTCTTCAGCATGCTGCGCCAGCACAAGGTGTCGCGCATCGGCGCGCTGCGCACGGCCGGCCAGGACCTCGCGCAGCAGGTGGCCGACGGCGCGGTGGAAACGATGCTGCAGCAGGCGGCGGAGACGGGGCTGTCGATCATGTGCTTTGTCGCCAATCGCGGCATCGTGCAGATCCACACCGGCCCGGTGCAGAAGCTGGTCCGGACCGGCCCGTGGTTCAACGTGCTGGATCCGGCCTTCAACCTGCACCTGAACACCACGGCGGTGACGTCGAGCTGGGTGGTCAACAAGCCCACGGTCGATGGCTGGGTCACGTCGCTCGAGCTGTACAGCGCGGAGGGCGAGCTGATCGTCCAGTTCTTCGGCGAGCGCAAGCCCGGCAAGCCGGAGTTGCCGGCGTGGCGCGCCCTGCTGGAGTCCTTGTGCCCGACGGCGCTGGCGGCGTAAGCCGTCTTTTCAGGAAGGAGTTTTCATCATGACTTTGCTGCGCCTGGCGCTGCTTTCGCTGCTGTGCGCAGCCGGCATGACCCACGCGGCGCCGCCGGCCCGCGTGGTCGGGCTGGGCGGCGCCATCACCGAGATTGTCTATGCGCTCGACGCCGGCGGCACGCTGGTCGGCGCCGATTCGTCGAGCATCTACCCGCCCGAGGCGCTCAAGCTGCCCAAGGTGGGCTACTACCGCACGTTCTCTGTGGAGGGCGTTGCCAGCCTGAAGCCGAACCTCGTGCTGGCGTCCGACCAGAGCGGCCCGCCGCAGGCCTTCGAGCAACTGCAGCGCCTGGGCAGCAAGGTGGTGGTGCTGCCCTCCGCGCCCACGCTGGCGGCGCTGGACCAGCGCATCCTCGGCGTGGCCGCCGCGCTGGATATGCAGGCCCGGGGCACCGCCATGGTGGAACGCCTCCATGCCGAACTGCGCGAGATCAAGCCGCCGGCGCAGCGTCCGCGCGTGCTGCTGGTGAGCAGCCATACCGGCAAGATGCAGGCCGCCGGCGAGGACACCGCCGCCGACGCGATGCTGGCGCTGGCCGGCGCGACCAACGTGCTGGCCGGCCAGACCGGCTACAAGCCGTTCTCGGCCGAGGCCGCCGCCGCGCTCAAACCCGATGTCATCGTCACCACGACGATGTCCGTCAGTGCCAGCGGCAGCGTGGACAAGTTCCTGGCGCAGCCCGGCCTGAACGCCACGCCGGCCGCGCGACAGAAACGCGTGGTTGTCATGGATGACCTGCTGCTGCTCGGCTTCGGCCCGCGCCTGCCGGACGCGCTGCGCCAGCTGCAGGCCGGCTTTGCGGCCCGCCCGGTGGCCGCCGCACGCTGATGCCGCGTCCGCCGCTTGCCGTATTCACGGTCCTGTGCGCCGTGCTGGTGGTCTCCGCGCTTTGGGCATCCGCCAKCGGCGCGCTGTCGATCCCGCACGCCAAGCTGCTGCCGCTGCTGTGGTCCGGCGCCACCGACGGTGACGATGTGATCTGGCGCAATGTCCTGATCGAAGTGCGCCTCCCGCGCATTGTGCTGGCCGTGACCGTGGGCGCCGCACTGGCGCTCTCGGGCGCGGTGATGCAGGCGCTGTTCCGCAACCCGCTGGCGGAGCCGGGCCTGATCGGCATCTCGCTGGGCGGTGCCGCCGGTGCGGTAGCGGCCATCGTGCTGGGCGCCGAGGGGCTGTTCGGCATCGCGCCGGCAGCGTTCGGCGGCAGCCTGATCGCCACCGCACTGGCCTATCGCCTCGGCTCGCAGCGGCCCGGCGTGGCCAACCTGTTGCTGGCCGGCGTGGCCATCAACGCCATCTGCGCCAGCATCGTCGGCTTCTTTACCTATCAGGCCAGCGATGTGCAGCTGCGCAACCTCACTTTCTGGAACATGGGCAGTCTGGCCGGGGCCACCTGGAGCATGCTGGCCTGGCTGGTACCGCTCGTGGTGGTGATCTGCGCGCTGATGCTGCGCGACTGGCGCGCCATGAACGCGCTGCTGCTGGGCGAGCGGGAAGCGCAGCACCTCGGCTTCGACCTCGCGCGCCTGCGCCGGCGCCTGATCGTGCTGACGGCGCTGCTGGTGGGACCGATCGTCGCCGTGACCGGCACCATCACCTTTGTCGGGCTGGTGGTACCGCATCTGATCCGCCTGCCGCTGGGGGCCGATCACCGCTGGCTGCTGCCGAATACGCTGGCTGGTGGCGCGATTGCCTTGACGCTGGCCGACTGGCTGGCGCGCACGGTGGTGATTCCCGCCGAGCTGCCGATCGGCATCGTCACGAGCCTCGTGGGCGGCCCTTTCCTGTTGTGGATGCTGACGCGCCGGAGCGCCTGACATGCTGACTGCACGCAACCTGCAATGCAGCCGTGGCCGCCGCCGCGTGCTGGACGCCATCGATATCGACCTGCCCGCCGGCGAAGTGCTTGGCGTGCTGGGCGCCAACGGCGCCGGCAAGAGCACGCTGCTCGGCACGCTGGCCGGCGAACTGAAGCCGGAACTGAGCCCGGAGCCGGGCCTGTTGCTCAACGGGCGCGAGATGGCGGCGTGGTCGGTGGCGTCGCTGGCGCGCTGCCGCGCCGTGCTGCCGCAATCGCCGGGGCTCGGCTTCGACCTGCCCGCGCACGAGGTGGTGGCGATGGGTGCCTACCCGTTTCCCGAACTGACGCCGCGTGCGCTCGCGACGCTGATCGACCGCGCCTTGGAGATTGCCGACGTGAGCGCCCTGGCGCCGCGCGCCTACCAGAGCCTGTCCGGCGGCGAGCAGCAGCGCGTACAGTTCGCCCGCACGCTGGTGCAGGTGCTGGCCTGCCGGGCGGCAGAGGAGTACCGCGTGCTGTTTCTCGACGAACCCACTTCCAGCCTGGACCCGCGCCACCAGTTGCTGCTGCTCCAGGCCGTGCGGACGCTGAGCCGCACCGATGGCCTCGCGGTGCTGGTCGTGCTCCACGACGTCAATCTCGCCGCCCGCTGGTGTGACCGCCTGCTGTTGCTGGCCGACGGGCGCACCGTCGCGCTCGGCACGCCAGCGAACGTGCTGTCCCCGGCCCATCTGGCTACGGTCTACGGCATGGACGCCGCCGTCATCGACTCCCCGGTGCATCCGGGTACGCCGATGGTGGTGTTCGGCTGAGCGCTACGCCCAGCCGGGGGCCGCTCAGATCGGCAGGCCCTTCTCGCGCAGCACTGCGTCGAACCGTTCCGGGTCCGCCGTGCCGAGCCGGTTCGTTTCGCGGATCTTGGCCTCACGCTCCAGGTGCAGCCGCGTGCGGCGCAAGACATCGGCGGCATCGGCCGCCGGTACCGCGATGACGCCATCGGCATCCCCGACGATCAGGTCGCCCGGCATGACGGCCATGCCTGCGCACGACACCGGCACGTTGATCTCGCCGGGACCATCCTTGCTCGGGCCGCGATGGGTATGGCCTCTCGCAAAAATCGGCATGCCGTCCTCGGCCCACTCCAGCAGGTCGCGGATCGCCCCGTCGATCACCAGCCCGCCGAGGCGCTTGGCCACGCAGGTGGTGCGCATCAGGCCACCAACGAGGGCCTGCGTGACGTCGGCGCCGCCGTCGATCACGAGCACGTCGCCGGGCTGCACCATCATCAGCGCCTTGTGGATCATGAGGTTGTCACCGGGCCGCACGCGCACGGTCACGGCCGGCCCGCAGAGCACCGTTTCCAGCCGCGCGTGATACTGCCGCAGGCCGTAGGTGCCGACGTTGCGGCTCATGGCATCGCCGATGGCAGCCACGGGCATCTCGCGGAACGCATCGACGATGGCTTTCGCGGGCCCCTCGGCGCGCGGGTTGATGCGATAGCCGGCCGGCCACTGCACCGGTTGGTTGGTATCGGTCATATTCAGGACGCTCCCTTGTCAGCGGTGATTCAGCGCAGTTGTTCGCAGGCCGTGCGCAGACGCGCCAGGCCGGCCTCGAGCCGTTGCATCGACGTGGCGAACGAGATGCGGAAGAACGGCGACACGCCATAGGCGCCGCCCTGCAGCACCGCCAGGTTCTGCGCATCGAGCAGGTACATCACGAAATCCTCGTCCGTCTCGATCCGCTTGCCATCGGGCGTGGTCTTGCCCAGCAAGGCCGCGCACGAGGGAAACACGTAGAACGCGCCTTCGGGCGCATGGCAGGTGATGCCGGGCATGGTGTTCAGCGCGCTCACCACCGCATCCCGGCGCGACTGGAACACGCGGGTGCGTTCGGCGATGAAGTCCTGCGGCCCATTCAGCGCCTCCAGCGCGGCGGCCTGGCTGATCGATGACGGATTCGACGTGCTTTGCGACTGCAGCTTGACCATCGCCTTGACCAGTTCCGCCGGGGCACCGCCGTAGCCAATGCGCCAGCCGGTCATGGCGTAGGCCTTCGAGACGCCGTTGATGGTCAGCGTGCGTTCCTTGAGCGCCGGCTCCACCTGGGCGATGGTCGCGAACTCGCGGCCGTCGTAGAGGATGTGCTCGTAGATGTCATCCGTCATCACCCAGACGTGCGGATGCCGCAGCAGCACCTCGGCCAGGCCCTTCAGTTCCGCATACGAATAAGTGGCGCCGCTCGGGTTGTTCGGCGCATTCAGCACCAACCAGCGCGTGCGCGGCGTGATGGCCGCCTCGAGCTGGGCGGGCGTGAGCTTGAACGCGTTCTGGGGCAGGCAGTTGACGAAGACCGGCTTGCCTTCGGCCAGCAGCACGATGTCCGGATACGAGACCCAGTACGGCGCCGGCACGATGACTTCGTCACCGKCCTGCAGGGTGCACATGAAGGCGTTGAAGATGATCTGCTTGCCACCCGTGCCGACGATCAGCTCGTTGGGCGCGTAGTCGAGCCTATTGTCGCGGCGGAACTTGTCGGCAACGGCCGCGCGCAGCTCCGGCGTGCCGCCGACGTCGGTGTACTTGGTCTGCGACGCCGACATGGCGCGCGTGGCGGCCTCGCAGATGTTCTGCGGGGTGTCGAAGTCAGGCTCGCCGGAGGTCAGTCCGATGATGTCGCGGCCAGCGGCGCGCAACTCCCGGGCGCGCTGGCCCGCCATGGAACTGGGCGACGGCTTGATACGGTTCAGGCGTTCAGCAATGAGGGGCATGATCAGAGCGGTTGTGGGTTGATGGGACCGGGTACGGAACCCGGCCGGGATGGCTTGAGGAACTGGCGGTGCTGCCGCAGGTACGGCACCAGGCCGCCAGCTTCGCGGATGGTCAGGACGACATCGGGCACAGGCTCGCACGCAATCACATGCGCGCCCTCGGCGCCGACGTGCAACGTGGCCTGCGCGCCGGCAAGCCGCAGCGAGAGCGGCGCGCCTTCCGGCACGGCCTCGGTATCGGCGGTATCGGCGGTAATCAGCAGCAGGCCGTTATTCACGGCATTGCGCCAGTACGTGCGGGCAAAACTCTTCGCCACGACCACGCGGATGCCGGCGGCCAGCACCACCGTGACGGCCACCTCCATGGCGGAGCCACAGCCGAAGTTGTGCCCTGCCACGAGGATGTCGCCATCGCGGACGCTTCCCGCGAAGTCGGGATCGAGGTCTTCCAGCAGGAACTGCCGCAACACGTGCGGATCGACACTGTGCTTCTTGCGGCTGGAGGCAATGATGTAGTCGGTGTTGATATCGTCCCCCAGACGACGGGCGCGGCCTTCGATGACAAGGGAACGGGGACTGGCGACGGCGGGCAACGGCGAATTCATGGCGTGACGACGAGGTCTCGGGGGTCCGCCAGATGGCCACTCGCTGCGGCGGTGGCGCAGGCAAGCGGCGAGGCGAGGAAGATGTGCGCATGGCGATTGCCCATGCGCCCCTTGAAATTGCGGTTGGCGGTCGAGATCACGCGTTGGCCGTCCGCTGGAATGCTGCCGCAGGTGCCGCAGCAGCTGCCGCATCCGGGCGGCTGCAACTCGGCGCCCAGGGCGACGAACTCGGCCAGCATGCCGTTGCGCTCCATCTCGGCCCGCACCGGTTCGGACGCCGGCGTGACGATCAGCCGCACGCCCGGCGCCACGCCGCCGCGTGCGTGCAGCACGGACAGCGCCTCGCGGTAGTCCTTCACGCGGCCACCGGTACAGGTGCCGAGGTAGACGATGTCGATCTTGGTATCGCCCGCGTCGGCCAGATCGACCACGTTGTCCACGCGGTGCGGCAACGCCACCTGCGGCGCGACCGCCGAGAGGTCGAAGGTCATCGTATCGACATAGCTGGCATCGGCGTCGGCCGAGACCGGCGTGTAGCGGCCCGGGTCGACGGACGCGTTGGCCGACAGCCAGTCCGCCGTGCATGCATCGAACGGAAACAGCCCGGCCTTGGCGCCCATTTCCACCGACATGTTGGCGAGCACGATCCGGTCGTCCATATCGAGCGTCGCCACGCCGGGGCCGGCGAACTCCAGTGCCAGATAGTTGGCCCCGCCCACGCCGAGCCGCCGGGCCATGGTCAGGGCGACATCTTTCGCCGAAGCGTAGGCCGGCAGCGTGCCCGTCAGCCAGATGCGCAGCGTGCCGGGGACCTTCAGCCAGAGCTGTCCGCACTGGAAGATGCCGGCGAGATCGGACGAGCCAATACCGGAGCCAAACGCGTTGAGCGCGCCATAGCTGACCGCATGCGAATCGGCACCGACCACGAGCTGGCCCGGCAGCACGCGGCCACGTTCCAGCATCAATTGATGGCCGATGCCCTCGCCTACCTCGAACACGCACAGGCCGTGGGTCTGGGCATAACTGCGCGCCCGGTCCTGCAGCCGCAGCGCCTGCTCGCCCGACGGGGCGCCATAGTGGTCCAGCGCGAACACCAGCCGCTCCGGAAAGGCTGGCGGCGGCAAGTCGCCCTCGGGCTGCATGTCGCGGAAGTAGTCGAGCGCCATCGGGATCGACCCGTCGGTGCCCATCGCGCCATGCGGCACGCAGATCGCCAGGTCGTCGGCATAGACCGCTTCGCCTGCGGCGCGCGACAACAACTTCTCGGCAAGGGTCTGGCCACGCGTGGCGGCCGGCTGGAGAGACGTCATAACGATCAGGGCGTGACTCAGTTGAGCTTGATCTGGGCGGTCTTGATGACCTTGCCCCACTTGTCGTGCTCGGCCTGGATCAGGCGCGCGAAGTCCTCGGGCGAGCCGCCGACCGGTTCCACGCCCAGATTCAGGAGCTTCGCCTTGACGTCATCGGACTTCAGGATCGCATCGATCGCACGGTTGAGCTTCAACACGATGGCGCGCGGCGTGGCGGCTGGCGCCACGACCCCACTCCACGACAGCGATTCGTAGCCCTTGACGCCGGCTTCGTCGAGCGTCGGCACATTGGGCAGGCCGGGAAGGCGCTTGCGGCTGGTCACGGCCAGCGCCTTGAGCTTGCCTTGCTGCACGAAGCCGATGGACGACGGCGCGTTGTCGAACAGCATCGTGACATTGCCGCCCAGCAGGTCGGTCAGCGCCTGCGAACTACCCTTGTAGGGCACGTGCAGCATGTTCACGCCGGTCATCGACTTGAACAGTTCGCCCGACAGGTGCGTGGAACTGCCGGGGCCGGACGACGCGAAGCTCAGCGCGCCGGGGCGCGTCTTGGCCAGTTGCACGAGGTCCGCCACGTTGGTAGCCGGCATGCCCGGCGACACCACGAGGATGTTGGCATTCTGCGTGGCATAGCTCACAGGCACGAAGTCCTTGGCCGCGTTGTAGTTGAGCTTGCCGTACAGGTGGTCGTTGATCGACAGGATGCCGGTGGCCCCCATCAGCAGCGTGTAGCCGTCAGCGGGAGACTTGGCCACCAGTTCGGCGCCAATATTGCCGCTGGCGCCGGCGCGGTTGTCCACCACGAACGGCTGCTTGAACTGCTCCTGCAGCTTCTCGGCGAGAATGCGCGCCACCACGTCGGTGGAGCCACCAGCGGCGAACGGCACGACGATGCGGACCGCCTTGTCGGGATAGGTATCTTCCGGGCCGGCAAAGGCGAAGGTGGGCAAACAGGCAAGCAGGACTGCGGCGCGACCAAACAGGTTCTTCATGGGGGGATCCTGGGCAGAGGGTGTGATTTTTTTCGCTTGGCCACGTATGCAGCCCCGTGGTTGCGAACACAGTCTAGAGACGGCCATTACCGTGGACAATCGACTTTTTTGCGCCCACTATTACCAAATTCTGATAAATCGCCCCTTCGCACCCGCCTGATGCGTCACAACGTCACCCTCAAGCAGTTCCGCTGTTTCCTGGCCGTGGCCGAGACCGGTTCGTTCACCGCCGCGGCGTTGCGGCTCCATATCACCCAGTCCGCGCTGACCGCGACCATCCAGCAACTCGAGGAGGTGCTCGGTCTCCGGCTGTTCGACCGCACCACCCGCCGGGTGACGCTGACCGGGCATGCGGAGCGCTTCCGGCCCGAGGCGGAACGGCTGGTCAACGGTATCGACGGCGCCGTCTCGGACCTCGTGGCGCTGGCCCAGGGCGAGCGCGGGCATATCCGCATCGGCGCTGCATCGTCGGTCATCAGCCAGTTCCTGGTGCCGGCGCTGCCGCGCTTTCGCGACGCGTATCCGGGCATCACGGTCTCGCTGCGCAACCCCGCCGCGCAGCAGACCGAGCGGCTGGTGCTTGAGGGGGAGGTCGACTTCGCCATCGACAGCAAATTTCGGGGCGCGGAAGAACTCGACTACACGCCGCTGGTGAGCGACTGCTATGGCGCGGTCTGCCACCGGGACTCGCCGCTCGCCACCCTCGATCGGCCGATCGATTGGACCGACCTGCCCACGGGCGGCTATGTCGGCTTCAGCGCAGACACCGGCATCGGTCACTTCCTGCGCACGCACGCGGCCCACTGGTCCATGCTGCAAGGCGAACACGATGAGGTAGAAAGCACCACCTACCTCTTCGCCATGCTGGCGCGCGGCAACTACTACTCGGTGCTGCCGGCGCTGGCGTATCAGCGCAACGAGTTTCCGGAACTCGTGTTCCGGGAGCTGCACGGCCCGCGCCTGTCGCGCGAGCTTTGCGTGATGACCCGGCCGCTGCGCTCGCTGGCGCCCAGCGCGCAACGGCTGCTGGCCCTGCTGACCGATACGTTGACCGAGATGCCCATGCCGCCGGGCGTGACGCTGCTGGCCAGACGGCAGCCGGCATAGCGCCCGACGACGATATATCGCCAACACTGATCAATCGATCTTTATTTTTCATTGGTCATCATCAATCGGTATTCCTATCATCGTCTGACGACTTCATGACGACGGGAGTGCCTTGTGACGATGTGGGCAATTGGGATTGATATTGGCGGCACCTTTACGGATGTCGTCGCACTGGACTACGGGGCGGGCAGGCTCGTCAGCCTGAAGGTCCTCACCACCCACGGTGACCCGGCGCAGGGCGTGGCCGATGGCGTCAGCCGGCTGATGCACACCCACCACATCGACCCGCAGCGGGTCACGCGCGTGGTCCATGCCACCACGCTGTTCACCAACGCGCTGATTGAACGCCGCGGCAGCACCACCGGCCTGCTGACGACCCGGGGCTTCCGGGACGTGCTGGAGATTGGCCACGAGCGCAAGTACGACCTGTATGACCTGACGATCGAGCCAGCGCCGGCGCTGGTGCCGCGCCGGCTGCGCGCCGAGATTGGCGGGCGCATGGATGCGCAAGGCCATGAGATCGAGGCGCCGGACGCCCAGGAAGTGCGCGCGGTGGTGGGGCAGTTGGTGGAGCAAGGCGTCGATTCGCTCGCCGTGTGCCTGCTGCACGCCTACGGCGCGCCGGCGCACGAGCGGCTGGTGCGCGACTGGATCGAGCGCGATTTCCCCACCCTGCACGTCACGCTGTCATCGGATGTCGCGCCCGTCATCCGCGAATTCGAGCGCAATTCCACCACCGTCGCCAATGCCTATATCAAGCCGCTGGCGACGCGCTACCTGGACGCACTCGAAGGTCGCCTGCAAGCGCTCGGCCTGCACGCCGGCGTGCTGATGATGCTGTCCAACGGCGGTCTGGCCCATATCGGCGAGGCCAAGCGCAATCCGATCGAGCTGCTCGAGTCCGGCCCCGCGGCCGGCGCGATCTCGGCGGCCCACTACAGCCTGCGCGATGCGCAGCCAGACCTGCTGGCCTTCGACATGGGCGGCACCACGGCCAAGCTGTGTTTGGTGGAGGATGGCAAGCCGGCCATCACGTTCGGCTTCGAGGCGGCACGGCGCAAGCGTTTTGCCGAAGGCAGCGGCCTACCGATCCGCATTACCACCATCGACCTGATCGAGATCGGCGCCGGCGGCGGCAGCATCGCCCATCAGGACGCCCTGGGCCTCCTCAAGGTGGGGCCGCAGAGCGCCGGCTCCGAGCCGGGTCCAGCCTGCTATGGGCTGGGCGGCACTGATCCGACCGTGACGGATGCGAATCTCGTGCTCGGCTACCTCAATCCCGATTACTTCGCCGGCGGCACGATGGCCATCAGCGTGGCGCGCGCCGCCGAGGCGCTTGGCCGCGCGGGCGAGCGGCTGGCGCGTGACGTGACCGGCGTGGCCTGGGGCATCCATGACATCGTCGCCGAGAACATGGCGGGCGCCGCACGCGTGCACGTGGCCGAGCGTGGGCGCGATCCGCGCGGCTTCGTGCTGCTGTGCACCGGTGGCGGGGGGCCATTGCATGCGTATTACGTTGCCCAGAAGATTGGTGTGCGGACGATTTTGTGTCCGCCCGCCGCAGGCGTGGCGTCTGCATACGGCCTGCTGGTGTCACCGGCACGCGCCGACCGCTCGCGCACGGTGAGCGTGCGGCCCGCCACGGATTCGCTGGAGCGGCTGGAAACCGCCTTTGCCGAACTGGAATCGCAATCGCGCGAAGCGCTGGCGCCGCTGGACGAGAGCTTCGGCCCGATACGGCTGACGCGCCATGCCGACGGGCGCTTCGCCGGACAGGGCTTCAACCTGTCGGTGCGCCTGCCCGATGGCCCCTACACCGGCAAACAGCCGGCGGAGATCGTGCGCGCCGCCTTGATCGCCGCGTTCGAATCCGGCTATCGCGAGAAATTTGGCCGTACCCCGCCCGATGTCCCCGTGGAACTGGTGACCTTGCGCGTGACGGGCGAGGCGCCGCCGCGACAGGCCTTCGTCGCCGAAACGCTGCCTGAAGGCGTGGCCGTCGCGCCCGGCAGCCGGCGCAAGGTCTATTTCAGGGAGGCCGATGGCTACCTGGACACCCCGGTCTTCGACCGCGCCGCGCTGCCAGCGGGATTCCGCGCGCAGGGGCCGCTGCTGATCGAGGATGCCGGTTCCACGCTGGTCGTGGGACCGAAGGGCCGCGTCACGCAAGGGGCAAGCGGCAATCTCGTCATCGAACTGGAGGAGCACGCAGCATGACCCGCCAACCCATGCCCGGCGCGGCTTCCGCCGCCGACCCCATCTTCCTGGAAGTGTTCTGGACGCGCGTGCGCGCCGTGGTGAACGAGGCCGCCAAGCTTATCGTGCGCACGTCCTTCTCCACCCTCTCCACCGAGGCCAACGACTTCGCGGTGGTCGTCACCGATTCGGCGGGTCGCGCGTTGGCGGAGAACAGCGGCAGCATTCCCTCCTTCATCGGCACCCTGCCACGCACCGTGCGCGCCGCCATCGCGCAGATCGGTGCGGACAATATGCGGCCGGGGGACATCTTCATCACCAATAACCCGTGGATCGGCACGGGGCACCTTAACGACGTGTGCCTGGTCAAGCCGATATTCCACGGCAATCGCCTGGTGGGCTTCGCCGCGACGGCGGGCCACGTGCCCGACATCGGCGGCAAGATCCGTTCGGTGGATGCGCGCGAGCTGTTCGAGGAAGGGTTCCACATCCCGATGATGCCGCTCATGCGCGAGGGGCACGTGGACGACACGCTGCTGCAACTGATTCGCACCAATGTGCGCACGCCGGAGCAGACCGTGGGCGATATCTGGTCGCAGGTCGGCGCGGTGGAACTGATCGCGGCGCGGCTCCATGACATCCTGACCGAGTACGCCTTGCCCGGCATCGACGATCTGGCGCAGGCGCTGTTCGACCGCAGCGAGGCCGCCATGCGCCACGCCATTGCGCAGCTGCCGGAGGGCGAATATCGCTACACGATGCAAACCGACGGCTTTGGCGAGCGCTTCACCTATGCCGTGACGGCGCGCATCGGCAACGGCGAGATCGAGTGCGATTTCGCGGGCACGTCTCCGCAGCAGCCGCGCGGCATCAACTGCGTGCTGGCCTATACGAGCGCGATGACGGCCTATGCGATCAAGTGCCTGCTACTGCCCGACCTGCCGAACAACGACGGGCTGTTCCGTCCGATCCGCGCCGTGGCGCCGGAAGGCTCGCTGCTCAATCCGCGCTCGCCCGCGCCGGTGGGGGGCCGCGCCTGCACCGGCCACTACGTGCCCACCGTCATCTTCGGCGCCATGCAGCAGGTGCTGCCCGAGCGCGTGATGGCCGGCGCCGGCTCGCCGCTGTGGATCGCCAACCTCAGCGGCACCCGCGAGGATGGCCGCCCCTTCGCCACGGTGCTCTTCTATAACGGCGGTCTGGGCGCCACGGCCGGGAAGGACGGCGCATCCGTCATGTCCTGGCCGAGCAATATTTCGCCGACGCCGGTGGAAGTGGCGGAACGCGACGCGCCGCTGTTCTTCCGCTACAAGGCACTGCGCCCGGGCACCGGCGGTGCCGGCCGGCAGCGGGGCGGGCTTGGCGAGGAGGTGTGCTTCGTCAGCCGTCATCCCACGCCCCTGTCGATTGTCTTCCTGACGGAACGGCTGATCGTGCCGGCGCCGGGTTTTGCCGGCGGCGAGGCCGGCGCCTGCGGGGAAGTGCTGATCAACGGGCAAGCGGTGGATGCACGTCAGCCGCAGACGCTGCAGCCCGGCGACGAAGTGATCCTGCGTACCCCGGGCGGCGGCGGCTTCGGCCCGGCCACCGAACGGGACTTCGAGCGCATCGCGTACGATCGGGAACAGGGCTACGCCACCTGAATCGGCACGCATCATGCATGCGGAGGAGACAAGAGCCGGCACCTGAGGGTGCCTTTACCACACAACATCCGGGCGGACCCACGCCGCACCGGTGGAGAGGTAGTCATGCATTGCATCTTCAAGACGCTGTCCCTGCCCGTCGCGCTGTGGTTGCTGGCGCCCCTTGCCCACGCGGCCGATGCCACGCCGGCAGAGGTTGCCGCGTATCCCAACAAGCCAGTACGCATCATCGTGCCGTATCCAGCCGGTGGCTCCACCGACGTGCTCGCGCGCGTGCTCGGCCAGAAGATCGGCGAGGAAATGGGCCAGCCAGTGGTGGTGGAGAATCGCCCCGGCGCCAGCGGCAATATCGGCGCGAGCTATGTCGCCAAGTCGCCGGCGGATGGCTACACGCTGTTCCTCGGCACCTCCACTGCGCTAGCGGCCAACCCCGGCCTGTACAAGACGCTGCCCTACGATCCGCAGAAGGATTTCGCGCCGATCATCCTGGCCACGACGCTCGCCAGCCTGGTCGTCGTCAATCCATCGGTGCCGGTGAAGACCATGCAGGAGCTGAGCGCCTACCTGAAGGCGCATCCCGGCACGAGCTACGCGTCATCCGGCAACGGCACGCCGGCCCACCTCGGTGGCGAGCTATACAAGAAGATGGCGGGCGTGCAGATGAATCATGTGCCCTACAAGGGTGGAGCGCCGGCGCTGACGGATCTCATCGGCGGGCAGACCTCGTTGATGTTCGCGATCCTGCCCGAGGCGATGCCGTTCGTGAAGGAAGGCAAGCTGCGCGCACTGGCCGTGACCACGGCCAAGCCCACCCCCAACGCCCCGCAGATGCCGACGGTGGCCGAAGCCGGCGTGCCGGGCTATGAGCTGGTCGGCTGGTATGCCTTCCTGGCGCCGCGCGCCACGCCGCAGCCCATCGTTTCCAAGTTGAACAAGGCGTTCGACGAGGCGCTGCAGGACAAGGCGGTGCGCGAGCGGCTCACCAGTCTCGGCTTCGACGTTGCCGGCGGCCCGCCGGAGCGCCTGGCCAGCACGATTCGCAGCGAGACGAAGAAGTGGAAGCAGGTCATCGACGAGGCACACATCAACCTCGACTGACGATTGCAACGCCGGAAGGGCTGGGGCGGCGCGGGCGCGGGGCCGGCCGCTTCAGCCCGCCTTCCGGCGCGTGGTGCGGCGCGTGGCGCGACGCGGGGCGGCTTCCTCGCCGATGATCGACACGCCATCGGGCAGCGCCTGCGCACGGATGGTGTCCATGATGATGTCGAGCATGCGTTGCGAACTCGGCGACAACGAGCGCAGCCGCCGCGTGATCAGGCAGATCTCGCGTGACAGCACCGGCGCGGCCAGCTCACGGTAGGCCAGGTCGGTGAAGCCCGCCGCCTTGGCCGCCAGGGCCGGGATGATCGAGAATCGCCCGCCTTCGTTGAGCACCGCGAACAACGACGTCGTGCTCGAAATCTCGTCATGTTCCCCGCCGAACACCGGCCAGTGGCCCGCGTTCTCGTGCAGGAAGGTGCCGATGCCCGTGTCGGCCGTGAAGGCGACGAAATCCTCTGGCGCAAGGTCCGCCCAGCGCAACGGACCGGCGCGCTTGGCTAGCGGATAGTCCGCGCGGCAGACCACGCCGTAGCGGTCTTCCAGCAGCGGCACGTAGGAGAGTTCGTCGATGCCCTTGTGGCGGCTGGTAATGGCGAAGTCGAGTTCCCCATCCATCACCATCTGTTCGACCTGCTCCGCGCCGGCATCGCGCAGCGTGAACGTCACGCCCGGATACTGCTGGCGAAACTTGCCCACGGCCGTGACCAGGAACTGGTAGATCACCGACGCCGCCGCCGCGATGCGGATATGCCCTTTCTGGCTGTCCGCGAACGATTGCAGGTCGGAGATGGCGCTGTCGAAATCCCGCAGGATCCTGTCGGCCTCGGCCTTGAAGCGGACCGCCTCCTGCGTCATGACCACGCGCCGCGTGTTGCGGTCGAACAGCTTGAGCCCGACCGATTCCTCGAACTGCTGGATGGTCGCCGTCAGCGCCGACTGCGTAACAAACAGGCGCGCCGCCGCCGTGGTGAACGATCCGGCGTTGGCCACCTCGACAAACGAGCGTAGGTGACGCAGGGAGATATTGCGGTTCATGGCGCGCGCTGTGCGGCGTGGGGAGGGATGCCTGCAGCATATATTCGAAGCCGTGAATGATCAACGACGACTCATCGCGCGTAGCGAAAAGCCGTGCGCTGCTCACCCAACGCCAGCCCCGCGTCACTAGCCGCGGTCGAAGGCGGTCACCTTGGGTAGCACCTCCGCGAGGTAGTCCACCATCGTGCGCACCGMCGGCAGCAGGCCGATACGGTAGGGAATCAGGGCGGTGATGCGCGCATCGGCGGCAATCCATTGCGGCAAAATCTGCCGCAGCGCGCCGGCCTTCAGCTCCGTCTGGCAGATGTACCCTGGCAGCGCCGCGATGCCGATGTTTGCGCAGGCGGCTTCCTTCAGTGAAATCAGGCTGTTGCTCTGGAACCTCGGATCGATCGGCACCGTAATGGTGCGTTTGTCGGGGCCCTGCAAATGCCATTGCAGCGGTCCCTTGCTGACCATGCCGATGAGCGAATGGGTCATCAGGTCTTCCGGCTCCGCCGGCACGGACATACGCTCAAGGTATTCCGGACCCGCGAACAGGTACCAGGGCGCCTTGGCCAGCGGATGCTGGATCAGGTTGGAGTCCTGCAATTGCCCGGTATGGCCCCGGATCGCCAGGTCGAAGCCCTCCCCCACGATATCCACCAGCCGGTCCGTGGCCGTCTCGACGATCTTGACCTTGGGATTCTCTGACAGGAAGGTAGGCAGCACGTGCCGCAGCGCAAACTGCGCGATCTCGGCGGCGGTGGTCACGCGGATCACGCCGCTGGGTTCGGCCAGCCGCTGGCGCATCGCCTCCTCGGCCACCTCCGCGCTGCGGAGCAGGTTCATCGCGTACTGGTAGAACTCCTGGCCCACCTCGGTCATGGCGAACTGCCGCGAGGTGCGATTGATGAGCCGCACGCCCAGCGACGCTTCCAGCTCCTTGACCCGATGGCTCAGCGTCGACTTCGGCAGGCGCAGCACCTCGCCGGCCGAGGTGAAGCCACCGCGGTCAACGACCTGCACGAAGAAATACACGTCCTTCAGATCGAGCATTGGATGGGGGCGCGCAGTCCGCTGTCGCGATGGCAACGGCTGTCATATCGGTATGGTATCGAGGTCCGATCATACTGCACCGCGCGCGCCCAGTGGCATCCGGGCAAACCTTGGTACTTCCTGCCCCCGCCGTACGACCATCGTTCGGTTTTGCCGAACCTTGCGTACACGATCTGACCGCTGCCCAATCGATATTGAACGCTTAAGCTGTTGCACATGAGCGGCTCCGCGCTGTCTCGTGACCGTCAATACTCAAGTGGAGAGGACAATGTCGATGATCAAGGGATTTCATCATCTGACCGCCGGCGTAAGACACGCGCAGGAGGATGTGGATTTTTACGTCAAGCTGCTGGGGCAAAGCCTCGTCAAGAAGACCGTTCTTCTCGACGGCGAGGACCCGATCTATCACCTCTACTACGGCAACGCCAACGGTGACCCGGGCACGCTGGTGACCTCGTTCCCGTTCCGGCAGAAAGGGGTTGCGGCGCGCCCCGGCTCGGGCCAGGTCCGGGTCATCAACTATTCGGTGCCCACCGGCTCGCTCGACTTCTGGCGCGCCCGCTTCGACGCGATGGGCATTGCCTACGACAGCGCCATCACCGCGCGCTTCGACGAGCGGCGCCAGCGTTTTCATCACCCCTGCGGCATCGAGTTCGATCTGGTCGAGACGGATCTGGACAAGCGCCCGGCGTGCGTGGCCAGCGATATCCCCGAGGCGTTCGCGATCCGCGGCGTGCACAGCATCACGCTGTCCCTGCGCGAGGTGGCCGAATCGATCCGCTTCATGAGCGAGGCGATCGGTTTCCGCCAGGTCGGCCAGACCGGGCCGTACTACCGCTTCGAGACGCACACGGGCGGCCCCGGCATGGTTGTCGAATTCCTGCATGAGCCGGATCGTCACCAGGGCTCCTCGGTCTATGGCGAAGGCACGATCCACCATGTGGCGTTCGCCGTCGACACCATGGACCAGCAGATGGCCCTCAAGGAAAAGTTCATGGCGCTGGGCTACATCGATACCTCGGAGTCGGTGAACCGCAACTACTTCCGCTCCATGTATTTCAAGATGCCGGGCGGTGTGATGTTCGAAGCGGCCACGACCGATATCGGCTTCGCCATCGACGAAGAACCCGGCCACTTCGGCGAGGAATTCCAGTTGCCGCCCTGGCTGGCCGACCGCAAGGACGAGTTGCTCGGGCGACTCGAACCCATTTCCGTTTGACCGACTTCACCCTGTCTGGACCTGACATGCAGAAACCCAAAGTACTGATCGCCTTCTATTCCCGCAACAGCTCGACCGAACTGCTGGCCAAGGCCGTGGCAGCCGGCGCCATCGAGGCCGGCGCGGAAGTCCGCCTGCGCCGCGCGCGCGAGGTGGTCGGCCCCGACGTCATGCGCCAGGCGCCGGGCTGGCTCGAGAACGCCACCGCCATGAACGACCGCTACGAAGCGCCGACCGAGGCCGACGCCGAGTGGGCCGATGCCATCGTCTTCGGCACGCCGACGCGCTTCGGCTCGATCTCGACGGAACTCAAGGCCTATATCGACGGCCTCGGCGGCCTGTGGTTCCAGGGCAAGCTCAACGGCAAGGTCGGCTCGGTGTTCGGCTCGACCTCGTCGCGCCACGGCGGCAATGAATCGACGCTGCTGTCGATCTACACGCCGATGGCCCACCTGGGCCTGATCATCGTGCCGCTGGGCTACGCCGACGCCGTGATGTTCAAGGCCGGCACGCCCTACGGTGCGACCCATGTCTCACACCTCGACGCCGACAAGCCCGACGAGGACCACCTGGCCGTGGCCCGCTTCCAGGGCCGCCGCGTGACCGCCGTGGCACGTTCGCTGCATTGCGAGCAGGAACCCGTGGCCGCTTGAGGTCGTTCCAGGTCGCTTGAGGTAAGAGAAAGGGCGGGGACTTATGGTCCCCGCCCTTCTTTATGCCCCCTCCGTCTGGTTCCTGTTACTGCTTCTACCCCAAACCTAAGCCGCCACGGCCTCGCCGCAGCACGCCACCGTTTCCATGTACCGCGAAGGCGGCATCGCGCCGAGCGTGGCCTGGATCGCCTCCTTGCAGAGCGACGGGCGCCTGGCGAGCAGCTCCACGTAACGCGTGACGTTCGGCAGTTCCTCCCACAGCGACGCCAGCCCGAGGTAGGCCATCCGCACCAGGTTCACGCCCCACAGCACATCGCCCAGCGTGAACGGGCCGCCCTTGAGATAGGTTTCCGACGACGAGGACAGCGTGTTTTCGAGATCCTTCAACAGGCTGGCCACGTGCTGGCGCGCGGCCCGCTGGAACGCCGCGTCGTGGCGGACGGACTTGCCACCGCGCTCCTTGGCGATCTTGGCGCGATAGGCGGCCACCAGCACCGCATCGTCCGCATTGGCGGCGATCATCGCCTCGAGCGCCATGATCTTGTAGTCGTAGACCCGTTCCATGCCAGCCTTGAGCACATCGGGCCGCGCATCCGCATCGGGATGAAAGCCATAGAGCAGCGTGCCGTTCGGGATCCTGTCGACGATATCGACCTGCCGCATCACCGCCGCGCGCGCGACCGCGTCCTCTGGCACCAGTTGCACCGGGTCATGGGACACCGCGTCCAGGTAGCAGCAGATCCGCTTCGAATCGGCGATGACCCGGCCGGCCTCGTAGTCCACCAGCAGCGGCACCACGCACGGATCGAAGCCTTCGGTCTCGACCGAGGTGCGCCCGCTGTAGCCGCTGACGAATGCCCTGTCCACCTCTCGCCCGGCGATCAGGCGCAGCCGGACATAGGGCGGATGGTAGTGCTCGGCGGCGACGACACCCGCCGGCCCCATCGAACCGAGGATCATCATGTCGTTCGAGCGGTACGACAGGCGCTTCTCGGCCAAGACCGTACGCACCTTCTGCGAGCAGAGCGAACTCGCCGCATGAAAGAGCTCGAAACGCGGCGCGGCGTCGTCCCCGACGATGGTGATCCGCGCGGGGTCGGCCACGGCGGCACGGGCATCGGCCGCCTGACTCTTCAATCTCGTATGGTCCATTGCTGTGTTCTCCTTACTTGTGCATGTGCGGGCATGCCGCCGGCGGGTCGCCGATGAAACCGCGCGCCGACCAGAGTTCCGGGAACGGGATCTCCGCCATGGACGGCAGCAGCCAGGCAACGCCCTCCGTGCCGAAGTAGGCCGGGCGGGCGCCGAACGTGCGGCGCGTGGCCATCAGGTGCAGGTGCTTCCAGGCGGAGAAGCCCTCGGCGACATCGGCCAAGGTCTCGCCAAGACGCTGGAGTTCGACATGCTGGTTCGGGTTGGCATACACAACGCGCCAGGCTTTCTCGACATCCTTGCTGGGTGCATAGGCCTGGCTGAAGTCGCGCTTGAGTACCGTGGCCGGCACCGCGAAGCCGTGGCGGTCCAGGTAGCCGAGCACGTCGTCGTAGACGCTCGGCTGGTGCAGCGTCGTGTTGAGCTGGTCCCAGCGCGCGGGTTGCGGTTCGAAATGCTGCAGGTGCTCCGCCTGCTTGATGCCGAGCAGGTAGACCATCTGCCGGTAGGTCCAGCCCTGGAGCGCGGTGTCCTTGCCGAACGTCGCTACCGCGCGGGACAGGATAGCCAGCAGGTCGTTGGGCGTCATCCACGCCAGCGAGCGCCACGTCGCGTTAAGCGGCTCATGATGGGCGACCACGCGTTGCAGGGTCTTGATGGCCTGCGTCAGGTCATTGGCGCGCAACTGCGCCTGGGCGATCCGCAGCTCCTTGATGATCAGCATCCAGTACAACTCGGACACCTGCACCGACGTGATCCACGCATGCTCGCCCGGATGATCGCTGACCGGGTGTTGCAGCGAGTGCAGCACGTCGGTGCGCATCCACGCGCTGTAGGGCGTTTGCCCGGGGGAAGCGCTGGCCGGGGCGGCGCGCTCTGGCTTGACGGTTTCGTCCATCGTCGTCTCCTGGTTGTGGGGGGTCAAATCTCGTGGGCCGTGCCTGCGCGCAGCAGCAACTCCATCTGCTGCGCGATCTGGAGCAGCGCGCCGTCGTCGCCCGGCTTGGCCACGACCTGCAACGCCGCGGGAAGGCCGCAGTCGCCGGTGAGCAATGGAATCKAGATGGCGGGAAACCCGGCGATGTTGAATGGCGCGGTGTAAGTCATCAGCGCCTCGCGGACCGTGCCGGACCACGCGCCGATCTCGACGTTTGCAGCGCCAAGATGGGGGGCGACGCACGGGCAGGTCGGCAGCACGAGGTAGTCGACCGTCGACATTGCCTCGTGCAGCCTGGCCGTGAACCGGCGCCGCGTCTGCTGGGCCGCCGCATAGCCGCGCAGGTCCATCGTCTCCGCACGCCGCAATCGGTCGACGGTTTCCGGGTTGTAGTGCGTGGCGATGCGGTCCCAATCGTTGCGCCGGAAGTGCTCGATGCCGCCTTCGATCAGCACGATGGTCGCGAAGGCATCGAATACGGCATCGAACAGGCCGGACGTGTCGACGTCCACGCAGGCGAAGACCTGCCCCAGTCGGCCGATCGCCCCCTTGAATGCCGTGGCGACTGCCGGGCTCGTCGGCACCGGCGCGATCTCCGGGATCACGCCGAGGCGCGCGGACAGCCACGCATCGCTTTCGGGTACCTCGATATGAAGGGCATCGGCCAGCAACAGCACATCGTCGACCTGCGCCCCGAGCAGGCCGACGTKGTCGCACGTGGGTGCCAGCGGAAACACGCCGCGCGTGGAGAACGTATCGAACGTCGGCTTGTATCCGACCACGCCGCACAGCGCGGCGGGAATGCGCACCGAGCCACCCGTATCGGTGCCCACGCCGGCCATGACGGCCCCATCGGCAATTGCCGCCGCCGCGCCGCCGCTGGAACCGCCCGGGATGCGCGTGCGGTCGAGCGGGTTCAGCGTATCGCCAAACTTTGTACTGGCGGTGGTCACGCCCCACGCGAACTCATGCGTCGTGGTCTTGCCGATGAGGATCGCGCCGCGCTCCGTCAGCGCTTTCACGATGTCGGCATCGGCGGCGGGCAGGTGCCCGAGGTAGGCCGCCGAGCCGTAGCGGGTCTCCAAGCCTTTGGTGTCGATGAGGTCCTTGATCGCGATGGGCAACCCTTCCAGCGGACGCTGCCGATTGTCGGCGTAACGGCGGTCACTCTCTGCCGCCGCCTTGAGCGCGCGGTCCCAGTCGATGGTCGAGAAGGCGTTGATGGATCGCTGGCTCGCTTCCGCCGCGTGGAGCGCCTGCTCCGCCAGCGCGGTTGCGGATATCTGCCGCGTCGCCAGGGCATCGAGCGTCTTGCGCAGGCCGGCCGGTTGCGTGGCCGCGCGGGCCGACTGCAGCAGATCACGGTGGTGATGGTCGGGATGGAGATCAGGATGGACGTCGAGATGGGTCATCACCACATGCTCTCCAGCAGTGCGTCGAGCTTMTGGCCGGCGTGGTCGCCCAGGTCACCGACCTCGGCGGGATAGTTCTGCTTCAGGAGCGCCGCCACCTCGGGCAGCTTCGCGCGGTCGAAATCGAACGCGGCGAGCCGGCTGGGCAGTTGCAGCGCGTCCACGACATCCGCAATGCGGTTGGCCAGTGCCGTGGCAGCGGTGACGTCCCCCTTGCCGGAAGCGAAGATGCCGAACTTGTCGCCATAGGCTTCGGCGCAGGCGCGAATGACGGGCGCCAGCGTGATGCACGAGGTCATGCTGTGCGGCAGCCCGAACGTGCCGCCGAGGATGTGCCCGATGCGATGGCTCAGTCCGTAGATGACCGATGCGGGATAGAAGTAGCACTGCCAGGCGCCAAGCTGGAGTTGCAGCAGGTCTTCGGTCGAGACCAGCCCGCGCGCGATGGCTTCCCGTGTCTCAAGCTGCTGCGGCCACTTCTCCAACACGGCGAGGAAACGCTCGACGCCCCGCGCGGCCAGGATCGCGTGCGGATGATCCACGTCCACCTTGCGCATCCCTTCCACCGCGTGGTCGATGCCCTTGATGGCCGAGCTCAGCAACAGCGCGCGCGGGGTATCGATGACCAGCCGGGGGTCGATGGCAACGATCTTGGGCGCCGTTTCGCGCACGGCGTAGCTGCGCTTGAATTTCTGCGGACCGTCCGTCTCCGTCACACCGAAGTAGTGGGAGAACTCGGAACCGGACAAGGTCGTCGGGAAGGCCGCGATGGGCAGGTAGCGCCCGGTCTGCTTGAAGTGCGCGTAGGAGACCGCCTTCGCTGCGTCGAGCACCGAGCCCCCGCCCAGCGCGACAATCGACTGCGCGTCACGCGTGAGGCACGCTTGCAGGCCGTCGCGCACGGCGAAGTCCGGCACATGCGGTGGCAGGTCGATAAAGGCCCCCACGCCATCCCGGATGCCGGGCTGCAGGACGTTACGATGCAAGGATTCGAGGAACCCGACCGTGAACGTGATCGGGCGGCGGATGCCGCGGTCTCCCAGCGACGCGGCAACGTCCTCCAGGATGTCGTGTCCCCAGACAATTTCTTCTTGCGGCAGGCATTTCAACTGGTTCATCCACTCACTCCAACGTGTGTCGCATGCAATCGATGCATCGATCCCGAGTAAGAAGATAGGMGATCCGGATTCAGCCGTGCGCGCGGCTTTCAGGAACATTGCGTCCATGAATATGGACGCCGGAATGCGTGCCTTGGCGCGCGCCTGCCAACGGTGCATCGCGGCCACGCAGCGGTGCAAGCGGCACGTTTTTCACCTCCGCTCACACAGGTAAACCCTCGGACTTCGGCACCGTCTTCACGCATGACGCGCCGGTGCGGTGCATCGTTCATCGTTMTCGGACGAAGCATGCAAGCATCGCCATCTTTTCACCGTCCACCACGCGGCTATGATTTTTTCACCACGACCCCACCACGGAGAAAGAGCGATGGAAATGGAATTGGAGGCTGAGATGGAGACGGCGATGAACATGGCGATGGACATGGCGATGGACACGGAGATGAGCACGGCGGCCACGCGGTTCACCGAGACACTGATTCGCGGGCGCCGCAGCAAGCGCGCGTTCCTGGACCGGCCGGTGCCGCTGCGGGCGGTCAGGGACATCCTGTCGGTGGCGAAGTACGCGCCGAGTTCAAGCAACACCCAGCCCTGGAAATGCTATGTGCTGACCGGCAGCGCACGCGAGCGAATCACCGATGCCGCGGTCGACGCCTACCGCGCCGGCCCCGACACGCTGGCCCACGAGTATCCGTTCTTCCCCAAGGATCTGCCGGCGCCGTATTCGTCACGCTTCAACATGTTCCGCGGCATGCTCGGTGACGCGCAGGGCGTGGCCAGGAGCGATATCGTCGGGCGGCGGCGCGACGTGGAACGCCAGTTCCGCTTCTTCGACGCGCCGGTCGGCCTGATCTTCACGATGGACCGCTGCCTGGAGTGGGCCAGCTTCCTCTGCTACGGCTGCTTCCTGCAGAACGTCATGCTGGCTGCGCGCGCGGAGGGGCTGGATACCTGCCCGCAACAGATCTGGTCGCTGCAGTCCGATGTGCTCCGCAAGGGCCTCGGCATTCCCGACTGCGAGATGGTGGTGGCCGGCATGTCACTGGGTTATGCGGACAACAGCGTGCCCGAGAACAACATGGCGATTCAGCGGCTGGAACTCGACGCTTTCGTCTCTTTCATCGACAACTGAGGCCCGGCGAGTCACGCCAGGCTGCCGCCCGCTACCATCATCACCAGCACCAGGGCGAGCAGCGCGACATACGTGACAGCGTGGACGCGGTCCGGGATGCGGCCGATCCAGCGTGCCGCCAGCCGGATCCCCACCCAGGAGCCGGCCGCCAGCACGACAAAGGCCAGCAGGTCGACATAGCCGGCGTGACCAGGCCCGAAGGTCGCGCCGTGCTGCCAGGCCAGCGCGACGTAGGTGACGGTGGCCGCAATCGCCATCGGCAATGACAGCGGATTGGCCATCGCCGTCGCCTGCGTCATGGTGGCCCCGCGCCGGCGCATCAGCGGCACGGTCATCACGCTGCCGCCGACGCCCAGGAAAGCGGCAATCGCCCCGATGCCGATGCCGATGGCGGCCGTCGCGCCTGCGGTCATCGGCCGCGCGGTGCCCGGGCCGGCATGCATGAATCCGGGGCGCAGCGTGCTGTCCACGATGGTCACGGCCAGATAGGCGACGAACGCCCACCGCACCCAGTCGCCATTGAGCCAGCTCGCGGCGGCGGCGCCAACGACCGCACCGACGGCGATATAGGCACCCATCGCCCGGATGCGCGGCCAGTCGACATTGCCGGCGCGATGGTGGCGCCACGTCGCCATGGAAGCGCCAAAGATCATCACGCACGACGAGGTGGCCACGGCGATCTGCATGGCCGCCTGCGCCACGGCGCTGCCGGCGGCGTGCGTCATCGTCAGCATCGTATAAAGCAGCGGCACCACGACAAAACCGCCGCCAAACCCGAACAGCACCGTCGTCACGCCGGCCAGGCCGCCGCAGAGCATGAGTACCGCGTACATCGACATCGTTAGCCCTCGTTTCCCATCGAACGGATGATCACGATACGGCGGATGCGGCTGGCAAACTTGCGATGTTTGGACAATAATCTTCGAGATCCTGCCAACGTCTCTCGTGTCCCGATGATCAATGTTCCGCTCGACAGCGTCGATGCCAGCCCGTGTGCCGCGCTGGCCATCGGCACCGACTACACCTTCGGCACGCTGCTCGACACGCACAGCCACCGCCGCGCCCAGTTCCTGTATGGCATGACGGGATTGATGGAGGTGGGCACCGAGGAAGGCGCGTGGGTGGTGCCGCCCTATACGGGTGTGTGGATTCCGGCGCAGAAGCCGCATCGGGTGCGCATGAACGGGGTCAGCACGCGCAGCGTCTACGTGCTGCCGGAGTCGGCGCCGCGTGATAGTCCGGGCTGCGAGGTGCTGGTGGTCAGCCCCTTGCTGCATGCCCTGCTGTTAGCTTCGGCAGACGTGCCCGCGCACTACATGGCGGACAGCCGCGACGGGGCGCTGATGCAGCTCATCCTGTTCGAACTGAATCGCGCGCCAACCTTGCCCCTGTTTGCGCCGATGCCGCGCGACCCGGCGCTCGTCAGGCTCTGCGCGGCACTGCTGGCGCACCCCGATATCGGCGCATCCGCCGAAGACTGGGCGCGGCAGCTCCACTGCAGCCCGCGCACGTTCGCGCGCCTGTTCCAACAGCAAACGGGGATGTCGTTCGGCGCATGGCGCCAGCAGGCGTGCCTGTTGGCCGCGCTGTCGCGCCTGTCGGCCGGCACGCCCGTTACGGAGGTGGCGCTCGATCTCGGCTACGACAGCCCGAGCGCGTTCTCGACGATGTTCCGCAAGGCGCTGGGCGCGCCGCCCTCGTCATTCCTGCAGGCGAAACGCTAGGCAACCCGGTGGGCGGGCACGCCAGCGACATCCATCTCGACCCGAAGAATCTCGCCTGCGGTGGAGTCGGTCACGTAAAGCGTCTTGCGCGCCGGGCCGCCGAACGCCACGTTGGTCAACGAGTGGCCGGGGGTGCCACAAATCACCTCGACAGGTTCCGCCCGGTGATTCAGCACCCAGACGTAGGCGAGCCCCGGGTTGGCTACCAGCAAGCGTCCGGACTGGTCCATCGCGAGCCCGTCGGGTCCGCTGGGACCATAGGACGTGAAGAACTGCCCCGTCTTGGACACACTCCCGTCTGCGAGCAGCGGCATCCGCCACACACAGTTCCCCCGCGTTACGGCCACAAACAGGAAACGTTCGTCCGGAGACAGGACGATGCCATTGGGACTCGGCACGTTGGACAGCAGCAGGTCCAGCCGGCCTTCGCGGGTCAGCCGGTAGACCCGGCCGGTGGGGTCGTGCAGGCCGGTCTGGCCCTGGTCCGTGAAGTACACGTTGCCTTGCGAGTCGAGCGTCAGGTCGTTCACGCCCTTGAAGCTTTCCGTGTTGCGGCGCGCCAGATAAGGCCGGACCTCGCCCGTGCGGGTCTCCACCACCATCAGCCCGCTGCGGTAGTCCGTGACCAGCAGTTGGTCGGGAGCGATGAATTTCATGCCGTTGGGCTCGCCGTCCCACTCGGCGATCACCTCCCACCCTCCCCCGTTGTCGATCCGGAAGATGCGACCGTTGGGAATATCCGTCACGTAGACATTGCCCGCATCGTCGACGACCGGACCTTCGAGGAACGAGTCGATGGCCCGCCCCCCCTGGTTGGCATCGGACCATTCGGTCTGACGACGTTTGCGATAGCGCTCCGGCAGGCTGCTGAACAGCGCTGGCTGGCGGATCGTTGGCGGGGTGAGGAGGAACATGTCGATTACCTGAAGAGGGTTGCGCAGGGTGTCCGCCCGGTCACTGCTTCTCGAAGCCGGTCGCAGTGGCGACCTTACCCCAGAACGCCGTGCGCGCCCCCATCTCCTTGCGGAAGGCCCCGGCGTCCCAATAGCCGGCATCGGCCCCGATGCTCTCGGCGTAGGTGCGCATGTCGGGCGTCGMCATCGCCGTGGCGACTTCCTTCTGCAGGCGAGCGAGGACATCCGCCGGCGTGCCCTTCGGCGCCCAGAGGCCCGTGAAGTTCGTGACGCCATAGCCGCGCACGCCTGCCTCGGCGAACGTGGGCACACCGGGCAATGCCGGCAGGCGCTTGTCGCCGCTCACGGCGAGCACGCGCAGCTTGTTGCCTTGCACTTGGCCGATCACGCCCGAGATGGAGGCCATCTGGAAGTCCACGGTGCCACCCAGCAGCGCCACGGTCGCCTCGCCCGCGCCCTTGAAGGGCACATGCATGAAGTGCGCGCCGGCGGCCAGCCCGAGCGCCTCACTGGCGAAATGGGGCGTCGACCCCGGGCCACCCGAGCCATAGGAGATCTTGCTGTCCGCCCCCTTCGCGGCGGCAACCAGATCGTTCAGCGTCTTGAACTTGCTGTCCGCCTTGACCACCACGCCCATCGGCGCGAATACATAGGCGCAAACCGGCTGCAGGTCTTGGGCGTAGTCGAACGGGAGCTTCTTGAAGATATGGGGCAGCAGCGCGTAGGTCGTGTCGTTGGCCAGCAGCGTGTAGCCATCCGGCGCCGATCGCGCCACCTGGACCGCGCCGATGGTGCCCGTCGCCCCGGCCTTGTTTTCGACGAAGAAGCTCTGGCCGGTCTGCTCGGTCAGGCGCTGCGCCATCTTGCGCGTGACCGCATCAACGGCGCCGCCCGGCGGATAGGGCACGACGATCTTGACGGGCTTGGCCGGCCAGGTCTCGGCGTGCACGCCCATCGAAAGGACGGCGAGCGCCGCCATTACCAGTTGCGGCAGCCATCCGGCGCCGCGTTGTTGCGTGGTCATGTGTGTCTCCAAACTGCTGTGTCTTCTTGATCGCCCCGCTCCAGGCGGGGTCGCCATGCGTGTTGCGCGGATTGGAAGCCGCCAGCTAGCCCTTCGTCAGCGCCGGCTCCCGCTCGCGGTTCAGTACCCCCAGCACGTTCTTGGCCGCGGCCACGCCCATGTTGACGTAGGCCGCACCCGTCACACCGCCGATGTGCGGCGTCAGAATCACGCCCGGTTGCCCGTGGAAAATATGCGGCGTGGTCATCGGCTCGACGGCGAAGCTATCGAGCCCGGCCCCAGCCACTTGCCCCGACTGGACCGCCGCCAGCAGGGCCGGTTCGTCGATCAGCCCGCCGCGTGCGGTGTTGACGACGAGCACGCCCCGCTTGCAGCGCGCGAGCACGTCGGCGTCCAGCATCTTGCGATTGTCGTCCGTCAGCGGGCAATGCAGCGAGATCACGTCGGACTCGGCCCAGATCGCCTCGAGTCCGACCGGCCGCACGTAGTCGGGCAGATTCCTGGCGAACGGGTCGAAGCCGATCACGCGCATATCCATGGCGTGGCACATCCGCGCAAAGCGCAGCCCGATGGTGCCCAGGCCAACCAGTCCCACGGTGCGCCCGCTCAGTTCGACACTCTTGTGCGTGGCCTTGTCCCAGTGGCCGCCGTGCATGCGCGCATCGAGCGGCACGATCGACTTGGCGCAGGCCAGCATCAGCGCCAGCGCATGCTCCGCCACGGCGGCGGCATTGGCACCGACCGCCGCCAGCACCTCCACGCCCCGCGCTGCGGCGGCAACCTTGTCGATGGTATCCGTGCCGCTGCCGTGCTTGGCGATCACCCGCAGTGACGGGGCGGCATCCATGACCTCGGCCGTCACGCTACCGTAGCGGACGATGATGGCAACCGGGTCTTGTTGTTTCGCGAGGGCGACCAGGTCAGCGGGTTGCGGGGTCTTGCCGGCGAAGACGATCGTGTAGTCGTGGAGGATGGCGAGGGCTTCGGGCGCCAGGTCCGCCCCCGTCACGATGATGGMGGGCCGGCTCGTCACAGCGTTTCTCCCTGCTTGAGCACGCCGGCGGTCACCAGCGAGGCCAGCAGCCACGGCGCCGTGGTATTGCCTTCCTTGATCTGTGCGATCCGCTTGGCTTCGGCCGCTTCCTTGTGTTCTGCGGCGGCGAGCAGCGACTCGATCTTGTCCCGCTCGACCACCACCACGCCATCGGCATCGCCGCAGACGTAGTCACCCGGGTACACCGTCACGCCCCCGACGCAGACCGGGTGACCGATGCGGCCGCCGACTTCCTTGGTCGGGCCGTTCGGGTTGGTACCCACGGAGAAGACGGGGAATTGCATTTCCTCCAGTTCGATGCTGTCGCGCACGGCGCCGTCGATGACCACGCCGGCCAGCCCGAGCTGGCGTGCCGCGTTCATCATGATGGTGCCCATCAGCGCGGAAGTCTGGTCGCCCTTGCCATCGATGACGAGGATGTCGCCCGGTTGGGCCAGCGCCAGCGCGGCGTGGATCATCAGGTTGTCGCCGGGGCGAACCTCGACCGTGAAGGCCGGACCAGCGAGCTTCATGCTCGGGCGCAGGGCCTTGATGCGGCCATGCAGCGCGCCACGGCGGCCCGCGACGTCGGCGAGAATCGCCGGCTGGAATTTCGCGGCCTTGGCGACAACGGCGGCCGATACGCGTTCAAACGATTGGTTGATATTGGGCAGGCTCATGGCTTGGCTCCGGTAGGCAAGGGGAAAGGGAGAGGAGGATTAGTCCAGCTTGGTGCCGGAGTCCTTGATGATCGAAGCCCAGCGGGCGATGTCCTGACGGATCTGCGTGCCGAACGCCTCGGGGGAGCCGCCAAGGACCAGCGCACCCTGGTCGTTCAGCTTCTTCGCCAGATCGGGCGACTTGAGCGCCTTGTTGAACTCGGCATTCAGCCGCGTGACGATGTCCTTCGGCGTGGCGGCCGGTGCGGCGAAACCGAACCAGGTCGAGGCCTCGAAGCCGGCGTAGCCGGACTCGGCGATGGTGGGTACCTGGGACAGATCGTCCACGCGCTTCGCCGAGGTGACCGCCAGCGGGCGCAGCTTGCCGCTCTTGATATGGGCCAGCAGGGTCGGCACCGACGAGAGATACAGGTCGACCTGACCGCCGATCAGGTCGTTCACCGCCTGGGCGGCGCCCTTGTACGGCACGTGAATCAGCTTGATGCCGGCCGTCTTCTGCAGCAACTCGCCCGAGAGATGGGCGACGGTGCCATTGCCGGGCGAGGCGATATTGAGCGCGCCCGGCTTTGCCTTGCTGGCCTTGATGACATCGGCCAGGGTCTTGTAGGGCGAGCTGACCGGCGTCACGAGAACGAGCGGCGCGCTGGCCACGAGGCTGATCGGCGTCAGGTCCTTGACCGGGTCATAAGGCAGATGGCTGAACAGTGTGGGGTTGATGGCAAGGTTGCTGGTCTGCCCCAGCACGATGGTGTAGCCGTCGGCGGGGGCCTTCGCTGCGGCGTCCACGCCCAGGTTGCCGCCCGAGCCGGGCTTGTTGTCCACCACGAAGGTCCAGCCCGTCGACATGGCAACCTTGTTGGTCACTTCCCGCGCGATGATGTCGGTGCCCCCGCCTGCCGGGAACGGCACGATGACGCGAATCGGCTTGGAGGGATAGGCGGGTGCGGCGGCCGCCACGTGGGCAGCGCCAAGCAAAGTGACGGCAAGGGTGAACATGCAGCGGCGAATCGCGCTCATGACTGTCTCCGAATCTCGTTGTGTTGTGAGACGGATTGTTGTCGAACGTTTCACGCCATACAATGCCGTTTCGTACCACGCAACGCGTTTCGTGCCATGAACCCAAAAAGTGATGAAATCAGCCCCGCAGGTACTGAGGAGGCCGCGAGCGGCGTCATCGCGGTCACGCGGGCGCTACGCGTGCTGGAGGCCTTCGGAGTCAACGATCCGCAGCTGTCCCTGGCGGAACTGAGCCGCAGGACGGGTATCCACAAGACCACGGTGCTGCGGCTGGCGCGCACGCTGGCGGCGGACAACTATCTGGTGCAGAAGGAAGACGGGAGCTGGCGGCTTGGGCGTGCGGCCGGCTGGCTGGGCGCGTGCTACCAGGCGACCTTCAACGTGCAGGACGTGGTGGAGCCGGTGCTGCGCGAATTGACCATCAAGACCGGGGAAAGCGCGTCGTTCTATGTTCGCGAAGGCAGACAGCGGACCTGTCTGGTGCGTGTGGAAGGTCCGCAGGCGATCCGGCACCATGTCCGGATTGGCGCGGCCCTGCCCCTCGACAGTGGATCGCCCGGCCGGGTGATCCTCGCCTTCTCAGGGGAGCCCGGCGACCTCTATGAAACGATCCGGCGCCGTGGCTTCCATTTGTCGCTTGGGGAGCGCGAAGCGGAGGTATCGAGCGTCTCGGCGCCCGTATTCGGACTGCACTGGCGGCTGCTGGGATCGATGTGTATTTCGGGACCGACGGCGCGTCTGGGGGAAGACCGGCTGCTGGAACTCGCGCAGACGGTCGTCGATGCAGCGAACAAGCTTTCGTACGCCATGGCGGGCAGCCAACGGCCGGCCATGCCCGTCGACAAGCCGGCGACGTGGCACCCGTGATCGCCTAGAACGTCGCGGGCGAATTCACCCAGAGCACCTTCGCCACGACATCGCCGACGTTGCGGTAGCCATGCGGCACCTGGCTCGAGAACGTAAACGCATCGCCCGGGCCGATCAGGTAGATATCGTCGCCCAGCATCAGCTCCAGCTTGCCTTCCAGCACGTAGCCGACTTCCTCGCCCTGATGCTCGATCTGGCCGTCACTGGCTTCGCCGGGCCAGACGATGTGGATGTTGGCCTGCAGCAGGCCGCCGCGCTTGGGCAGCACCACGCGTTCGAGCGCCACGCCACCCACACGGATCACGGGCCGTTCGCCGTGACGGAGGATCGGCGACTGGTGCGCGTCATCCTCGCTGGTGAGCGCGCCGATATTGGTGTCGAGCGCCACGGCCAGCCGGTGGAGCGTGGTGAATGACGGCGTGGCCAGGCCACGCTCGACCTTCGAGATCAGGCTCTCGGAGCAACCGGCCTTGTTAGCCAGTTGCAATAAGGTATAGCCGGCCACCAGCCGCGCGTGGCGCAGCTTGACACCAAGCGTCAGGGTGGCCGACTTGCTGTCGACCGGCTCTTGCGGGATCGGGCTCGCGGTCTTTGCCATGCGGGCTGGTTGGTTGGTATTCAAAGGGGCCGCCACGCGCACCGGGGGTCGGTCACGGCCGGCGGCAGGCCAGTTCGGCGACAGTGTACGCCAGCGCCTGCGCGCCCAGGAACAGGTCCGTGGCATCGGTGTCCTCCGCCGCGTTGTGGCTGATCCCGTCCTTGCTCGGCACGAAGATCATCGCGGTCGGGCAATGATCGGCCACGTACATGGCATCGTGAAAGGCGCCGGACGTGAGCCGCATCGGCGGCGCTCGGCCAGCAAGCTGGCTGGCCCGCCCGCAGGCGCGCTGAATGGACGCCAGCATGGATTCGGGAAAGTACGTCGGGCCACGATGGAAGAAGCGCGTGATCGCTACGTCGGAGGCCGGGGCATGACGCGTGCAGGCCAGCCGCAGCGCGGCCTCGGCGCGATCGAGGGCGGCATCGTCCAGGCAGCGCATGTCCACCGTGAATGTCACCTTGCCCGGGATGGTGTTGACCGAATTCGGCACCACCGCCCATTGGCCAAGCGTCAGGCGCAGTTCCGGCGCGCCCGGTGCCCCCGGTTCGCGTGGGGCCAGCGCGTAGAGGTCCTGCGCGATGGCGACGGCCACTGCCATCGCATCGCGCCGCACGGCCATGGGCGTGGTGCCGGCGTGTGCCATGGTGCCTGCGCACTCCACGCGGAACCATCGCACCGCCTGGATGCCCGTGACGACCCCGAGCGGCACGGCGGCAGCCTCCAGCACGGGGCCCTGCTCGATATGGAGTTCCACGCAGGCGGACATCGGTCGCGCCATCGGCACGCGCTCCACGTCAGGACTGGCGGCCAGCGCCGCGTCCAGTGCATCGCCAAACCGGACGCCGGTCTGGTCGGTGGCATCGCGATAGCCGGCCAGCCGCGCCGGCTCGACGAAGGCGCTGGAGCCCATCGCGCCGGGCCCAAAGCGGCTGCCCTCCTCGTTGGTCCACGACACCACCTCGATGGGTCGCACCGTTTCGATGCCCGCCGCGTTGAGCGCCGCGATCACTTCGAGGCCGGCCAGCACGCCATACGCCCCGTCGTACTTGCCGCCCACCGGCTGGGTATCGGCATGGCTCCCGGTCAGCACGGGAGGCAGATCCTCGCTACCAGCCCGCCGGAAGAACAGGTTTCCGCAATCGTCGATGCTGACCTGGCAGCCCAGCGCGCGCGCCTGATCGACGAGGTGGCGGCGCGACGCGAGGTCGATGGCTGTCAGCGTTTCGCGCGACACGCCGCCGTCGTCACGACCGCCGAACTGCGCCAAGGCGGTGAGCGATGCCGCCAGGCGATTGGCGTCGACATGGTCCTGTGCCCGTTCGGCGAGGGCCTGTACGGTGTTATCCACGATGGCCTCGGCGGGCTGATGCAAGCGATTCAACATGTTCTCCTGGTGTCAGGCCGCCAGAGCCAGCGCCTGAGATAAACGATGTGCCACGGCCAGTACGCGCGCATCGGCGTGGCGTGGCGCGGTCACTGTCACGCCGACAGGCATGCCGCCAGCGCCCGTTCCGGTCGGCACATGGACGCAAGGCGTACCGAGCAGGGTCCACATCCGGCAGAAAATCGGGTCGCCGGTAGCGGCTAGGCCCTCGGGCGCTTCGCCTTCTGCGCTGGGGGCCAGGACCACATCGAATCCTTCCAGCGACACTGCCAGCGACATGCGCGCCTGTTCCGCGAGCGCCAGCGCAGCGCGAAAGCGCTCGCCCGTCACCGCACGCCCCACTTCGAGCTGCCTGGCAAAGGCCGCGCTGAAATCCGCTGCCCGATCGCGCGCTTCCGGTGCGAACGCGGCGACGGCTTCGAAGGCCATGATGTCCATCTGGGCCTCGGTGAGACCATGGCAGGCGACGGGCAACTCGACATCCTGAATCGACGCGCCGAGGCCCTGCAGCGTCCGTACCGCCGTCTCCAGCGCGGCACGCGCATCGGCACCCGCGCGCTCCCAGTGCGGCGTGCGGACGATGCCGACGCGCAACGGGGTCGGTGCCTGGGCACAAGCCTCCGTAATCGAGACATCGCGTGCCAGCGTACCGATAAACAACGCGGCGTCGTCCACGCGCCGGGCCAGCACACCCACCGTATMCAGGCTGGGCGACAACGGTTTGATACCGGCCAGCGGCAACGTCGCGTGGGTGGGCTTGTAGCCAATCACGCCACAGTAGGCGGCAGGCCGAATGATCGACCCTGCGGTCTGCGTGCCGAATGCCAGCGGMACCATGCCAGCCGCCACGGCGGCGGCAGAGCCACTCGACGAGCCACCCGGCGTGCGCGGGGCATTCACGGGCGCGCGTGGATTGCACGTGGGGCCCGGCTGGAATGTCGCGAATTCCGTGGTCACGGTCTTGCCCACCACCACCGCGCCAGCACTTCGCGCCAGTGCAACGGGGGCGGCATCCAGCACAGGTCGATGCGTCGCGTAGATCGGCGATCCGTATGTCGTCGGCAGATCCGCCGTATCCATCAGATCCTTGACGCCGAGCGGTACGCCGTGCAGCGCCGCTGACGCAGTGCCGGCATCCAGACGCCGCGCCTGCGCGATGGCCGCTTCACCGCCAACGTGCTGCCACGCATGGATGACATCGTCCTGCGCCCGGATGCGATCGAGCGCAGCCTGCACGACGGTTTCCGCGCGCAGCTCGCGACGGGCCATGCGCGCCACCAGTTCGCGCACGGGAAGATCGAGATATTGGTCCAAAGCTTCAGTCTCCAGAATCGATCCGCCAGCACTCAGCCAAAGTAGGCGGCGCGCACTTCGTCATTCTCACGCAACGCCTGCGCCGAGCCTTGCGCCACCACGCGCCCCTGCGTCAGCACATAGCCCTGGTGCGCAATCGCCAGCGTCTGGCGCGCGTTCTGCTCGACCAGCAGCACGGTCATGCCCAGCTCGTTGATCTGCTGGATGACCTTGAAGTTCTCCTTCACGTACAGCGGCGACAAGCCAAGCGACGGTTCATCGATGACCAGCAGGCGCGGCTGCGCCATCAATCCGCGCCCGATCGACACCATGGCCTGTTCGCCGCCCGACATGGTGCCGGCCAACTGTGCGGACCGCTCGCGCAGGCGCGGGAATATCTCGTAGACGCGCGCGATGCGCTCCCGCACCTTGGCCGGATCGGCCTCCAGGAAGGCGCCCAGTGCCAGGTTCTCGGCAACGGTCATGCGCGGAAATACCTTGCGCCCTTCCGGTATGCAGGAAATGCCGCGCGCGATGATGTTGTGCGTCTTCTCCGCTGCGATGTCCACGCCATCCCACAGGATGCGGCCTTTGCGCGCGGGCGTCAGGCCCAGGATCGCCCGGATCAGTGTGCTCTTGCCCGCGCCGTTCGCCCCGAGGATGCAGGTGATCTTGCCGGGCGGCACTTCGATGGAGACGTCATGCAGCACGTTGACCTTGTCATAGCCCGTGCTCAGGCCCTCCACGCGCAACGTGTTATCGCTCATGCGGCTTCCTCCCCGAGATAGGCCGTCTGCACGTCGGGATCGGCGGTGATCTCGGCGTACGTGCCTTCGGCGATCTTCTTGCCGTAGTTCAGCACGACGCACCGATCGGTGATGCGCTCGATCACGTTCATTTCGTGCTCGATGAGCACGACGGACAAGTCCTGCAACTTGCTTCGCACCTGGAGGATGTCGTCCATCAGCTCATGGGTTTCGTCATGGGTCATGCCTGCCGAAGGTTCATCCAGCAGCAGCAGCCGTGGCCGGCTCATCAGGGCGCGGCAGACCTCGATCCGGCGACGGTCGATCATCGTGAACGACTCGACTGGCTCGAATAGCCGACTGACCAGCGGAGGGCTGAAGATGCCCAGCAGTTCGCGCACAGATTCCACATAGCGTTCATACTCGGCCCGGAATGCCTTGCGTCGAAACAGGTTGAACACCAGCCCGTGCTGCATGTGCTGGTAGTCGCCGATCACGATATTGTCGAAGACGGTCAGGGGCAGCGACAGGCGGGAGCGCTGGAACGTCCGCGCCACGCCGCTACGATAGATGTCCTGCGGCGTCTTGCCGATGACGTTCTCGCCGTTGTACGTGATGGTGCCCGCGCTGGCCTTGTAGAGGCCCGTGAGCACGTTGAAGAACGTGGTCTTGCCGGAGCCATTCGGCCCCAGCAGGCCCAGCACTTCCCCGCGGCGGATGTCGAGCTGGAGATTGTCCAGCGCAGTCAGGCCGCCGAATCGCATCGTGAGATTGCGTACCTCGATCATCGCGTCGCTCATTTGGCGTCCTGGGTCGGGAAGAACAGACGGATCTTGCGCGGCAATAGCCCGTCCGGACGGAACAGCAGGATGGCGATGACCAGCGCCGCGTAGAACAGGAAGCGGTACTCCTGGATGAACTGCAGCTTCTCCGGGAGCACCAGCACGATGATGGCGGCCGGGATCAGGCCGACGACATTGCCCAGACCACCCAGAATGACGATCGACAGCATCAGCAGCGAGTCGGCGAACGTGAAGTTGTTCGGTGCCACGAACGCCGTGACCATGCCGTAGACGCTGCCCGCCACGCCCGCGAAGAAGTTGCCGAGCATGAATGCGATGACTTTCCAGCGCGCGATATGGAGGCCGAAGGTCGCAGCGGCGGTTTCATCGGTACGCACCACGTCCATGGCCAGCCCCACCCACGAGCGCTCCAGTGCCTTGACCACCGCAAAGGTGCCTGCGCAGATCGCCAGGCTCAGCAGTGCGTAGCTGGCGTAGAACGACACGTCGATGCCGAACAGCGTCAAGCCTTCGTTGAACTGGAAGCCGAACAGCGTCATGCCGGGCACCTGCAGGCCCTGCGGACCGCCCAGCACATCGTTGACTTCGAGAAAGGTCTTGAACAGGATGCCGAACGCGATGGTCACCAGCGCCGCGTAGTGGCCACGCGTCCGCAACACCGGCGCGATCAGCAGCGAGCCGATGACCGCAGCCGCGATGCCGGACAGCACGATCACAAGGATCGACGGGATGGGCGTATGCGCGGCCAGCACCGCCGTGGCGTACGCGCCAATGCCGAAGAACGCCGCGCCGGCGAAGTTGGATACACCGGAGAAACCGAACTGCACCGTCAGGCCCAGGCAGGCAGTGGTATACAACAGCACCGCGCACAGCATCAGCAAGACAAAATGGCTTTCGTGGAACAGCACGATCAGCACGAGCGTGCCCACGACCGACCATAGCCGCGACAGCCCGGGCCGCCGGGCGGCAGCCTGCTCCACGGCCCGCGTGACCTTGAACTTGCCTGCGATGACCGTCGCTGCGACGGCCAGTGCCAGCAACGCGGCCACGGAGAGCTGCGATTCCGCGTGCAGGAACAGATAGAGGTAGGCCACGATGACGATGGCCGCGATGCCCAGCACCACGGCCGGGCTGCGCTGCTTGCCACCGGCGCCAACCACGGCAGGGGGCAGTGGATTCGAGACGTTGTCAGACACGTTCACTGGCTTTCTCCGCAATAAGTCCGGTCGGCTTGAAGGCCATCAGCACGATGACCACGGCGAACGCAAAGACATCCTTGTAGGCGCTCGGGATATCGGGCACCAGCGCCGGCAACGTCGCACTGCCCAGCACCTGGAGCGCCGCGAACAGGAAGCCACCGAGGATGGCGCCGTACAGGTTGCCCAGTCCACCCAGGATGGCGGCTGCGAAGCCGATCACGCCGAGGAGCAGCCCGACGTTGAAGTTGATCTCGTTGTAATAGAGGCCGTTCATCACGCCGGCCAGCGCGGCCATGGCCGAGCCCAGCGCAAACGTGACCAGCACCACCACTTCGAAGTTGATGCCCATCAGGCGCGCCGTCTCGCCGTCCTGTGCCACGGCGCGGATGGCCATGCCAAAACGCGTGCGCGTGATCAACAGATGGACGCCGATGATGATGGCGACACCTGCCGCCAGCAAGATCAGGTTATCGGCGCGAAGCGTCAACGCGCCGAGCGACAGCTCCGTGGTGGGCAGCAGCGCGGGAAACGGCTTCGGGTTCGATCCATCCGGATAGAACAGGCGCACGGCTTCGCGCAGCACCGTACCCAGCATCAAGGTGGCCAGCAGGGTGTTCAGCGGCGGCGCCTTGCGCAAGGGCAGGATCAGGAAGCGGGCGATCACGGCGCCCAGCAAGCCGGTCACGACAATCGCGCACACCACGATGGCCAGCAATTGCAGCCACGGCGAATCCACATGCAGCGCCAACACGCCGGCCGATGCGGCAAGCCCTGCGAAGGCGCCCACCATCAGCACATCGCCGTGAGAAAACTTGATGACGTCCAGCACGCCAAAGAACAGCGTGAAGCCGACCGCCACCATGGCGTAGATCATGCCGAGCATCAGCCCGTTGAAGACGTACTGTCCCAATACACTCATCGGTATCCCCAGAATGGCCTGAATAGACCGTCCAGCAGTGCCAGGCCGGGTCCGCAGACGGCGCGGGCCCGGCTCAGGCGCCACGCTTACAGTCCGGCCAGCTTCTTCTTGCCCTTGGCGTAGGCGCTGTCTTCCCAGATCACCCACTTGCCGTCCTCGACGACGTACTTGGTGATCAGCGGCACCACGTTCTGGCCGTGCTCATCGAAGGTGACCTTGCCGATAATGGTGTCGACGTCCTTCGTACCGTTCAGCACGTCGCGGACCTTCTTGCGATCCGGGCCGACCTTCTCGACGGCATCCATGATCAGGTTGGCAGCGACAAAGGCGAACGGACCATAGGCTTCAGGCGGCTCGCCGTACTTCTGCTGCGTATAGCGCTCCATGAACAACTGGCCGCCGGCCAGCTTCTCGACCGGCGCCCCTTCGATAAAGGCCAGCGAGCCTTCGGACAGGGGCTTGCCCACGCCTTCGATATAGGCATCGGACTTGATGCCTGACGTGCCTTCGAACTGGGCCTTGATGCCCAGCTTCTCCATCTGGGTGCGGATGCGGACGCCGAGCGGCGTCAGGCCACCGAAATAGACCACGTCCGGCTTCAGTTCGCGGATCTTGGTCAGTTCRGTCGTGAAATCCTGCTGGTCGGCGGTCACGCCGAAGGTGCCGACGATGGTGCCGCCGTCCTTCTTCAGGAATTCACTGAAGTATTTGTTGTGACCCTTGCCGTAATCGGTGGTGTCGTGAATGATCGCCCACTTCTTGTAGCCCAGGCCGGTCATGAACTTGGCCGCCACTTCACTTTGGTTGATCATCGTGCCGTTGACGCGATGGATCTCCTTGAAGTTGTTGCCGTACGTGACTTCGGGGAGCACCGCGCCCCAGACGACCGCCGGCATGCCAAAGCGGTTATAGACACCCACGGTGCCCATGGCCACGGCCKAGCAGAAGTGCGTCACGCCGCCGACGATCGACTTGTCCGCGGCGATCTTGGTGGCCACCTGCACGCCCACGTTGGGCCGGCATTCGTCATCCTGGACGACCAGTTCGTAGGTGTATTTGGCCTTGGGATCGGCGTTGCGCAGGCGGACGGCCAGGTCAGCGGAATTGCGCCCGCCCAAGCCGATCGACGACACGCCACCGGTCAGCGGGCCCACAAAGGCGATCTTGACGACGTCCTTTGCCTGCGCCGGCGCGGACATCAGCACCACTCCCGTGGCAGCGGCGGCAATCGCGGCGGCGGCCGCAGTTTTCTTCTTCAGCACTCTGTTCCCCTATATAGACATGTCCAACGGGCGGCAGGCCCGGCGCCTGACCGAACGGGTGCAAGGCGCCGACCATACGCCGGAACACATCGAGGAAAGTCCTCTGCACCAAATTCAAGTCACTTGAATCCTATGCAACAGGCGTGCCATGGGGCAACGGGCAATAACCCGTAGGACTTTTGGGGGGAATGAGGGGGGATATGCCGCGCGGCGGCGCCAGGACAGGGTTAACGCGAGGACATTTCGGTGCATGACCTGCGTTTTCGGTGCATGGGCGGGGGGGCAGCCCGCCACACGTCAATGGATGTCCGCGGAGGCTCGCAACGCCCTTTCCAGGGTCGTCATTATCGACGCTGCGCAAGGCGTTGAAGTACTCGGGGGCGTAAAGCAGGAAGCAGGTGCTGTCTCGCTCATTCTGGTACCACCCCGGCGGCCTGGATGATCTTGCCCCACTTTGCGACTTCCGAGCGCTGAAACGCGGCGAAGGCAGCGGACGGCTTTCCCTCCGGCTCCACGCCGAGCGCGCGCAAGCGCTGTTGCACGGCCGGCGTCGCGACGACAGCCGCGATCTCGGTGGCGAGGCGATCGACAATCGGCTTCGGCGTGCCCGCTGGCGCGAAAATGCCCTGCCATGACTGCATCTCGAAGCCCTTCAGACCCTGCTCCGCCAACGGCCGCACCCCGKGCAGGCTCGGCAGCGGGTGCGCCGACGTCACGCCGATCGCGCGCACGCGCTTGCCGTCGAGCATGGGCTTGGCGGCGGCAACCGTCTCGAACACCATGTCGATCTGGCCGCCTATCAGGTCCGTCATCGCCGCTGCGCCGCCCTTGTAGGAGATCTGCTGCAGGCGCGTACCCGTAATGTTCTGGAATAACTGGCCCGACAACTGCTGCGAGCTGCCCGGTCCCGCCGTGCCGAACGTCAACGCACCAGGCTTGGCCTTCAAGGCCGCGACGATCTGGTCGACCGACTGGTATTGGCTGTCGTTCGACACCACCAGCACGTTGCTGACCGTGCCCACAAGATTCACCGCCACGAAGTCCTTGACCGGGTCATAGCCAAGCTTCTTGTAGAAGAAGGGATTGACCGCGTGCGTGGTAATGGTGCCGCCCATGATGGTGTAACCATCAGGCTCGGCACGGGCCACAAACTGCGTMCCCAGGATGCCCGATACGCCTGGCTTGTTATCGATGACGACTGGCTGTCCCAATCGCTGCGACAGGCCTTCGGCGACGATGCGGGCAGTGGCATCCGACACCCCGCCCGGCGAGAACGGCACCACATACTTGATTGGCTTGCTCGGCCAGGTATCGGCCCACACGCCCGGCGTGGCCATGACCAGCGAGAGCCCTCCCATTGCCAGGGCAACGCGCAGTGCGCAGCGATTCATGAATCTCATGTTTTGTCTCCAGTTCTTGTAGGGAGGCCCCGCCTCAATAGAGCTGCCGCCACCGACGCGCCCGCTCCCGCAAACGCGTGGCAGATGGCGGACCCAGGCCGCCCGTTGCGCCCGTCACCAGCACTACGCTGCCGCCGAAATCGACCGGCCCGCCCCGGCGTGCGCTCATGCTGCCTGGCGCGGCTTGCCGTAGCGGCGCACGCGAATGTCGTCGTGAATGGGGAATGGCGAGCCACTGACTGGCCCGGTGCCGGGCCGAACTAGTAACGCAGCGTCGGCGCCGGCATGTCGGGAGGCTGCGCCGCCTGCCGGAACGCCTGCGTGATCAGCGTGGTGGCGACCGTGGCGAAATAGCGCGCACCAAACTGGCCGTAGCGCTGCTCGTCGTCGGCGCCCAGCGCGATGATGCCCGCGCACTTGCCCTGACCATCGATGGCACGCAGCGCTTGCTCGATCGCCGCTGCCACGGCCGGCGCCTTCCAGTCGTTGCCGAAGCCCATTGCGTGCGACAGGTCGTTGGGGCCAACAAACACTGCGTCGATTCCCTCGACTGCCGCAATTTCCGCGGCGTTGGCCACGCCCTCGGGCGTCTCGATCATGGCGATCAGCGCCACGCCCTCGTTGCTGCGCGTGGTGTGCGGAGCGCCGGGAAAGGCGCCATAGCCGGCCGCGCGACTGCTGAAGGCGCTGCCGCGCCGGCCGATGGCGGGGTAACGGACGCGCTGCACGAGGTCGCGCGCCGCATCGGCGGTCTCGATCATGGGCACCTGGACGCCGCTCGCCCCCATGTCCAGTACCCGCGCCATATCGCCGGGGAAGCAGCGCACAACAGGAATGATCCCGCTGGCACGCGCCGCGCGCAGCATGTGCTCGGTCGTTTCGAAACCGGCCGCGCCATGCTCGTTGTCGATGATGACGAAGGTGAAGCCCGCGTAGGCGCACATCTCCACGATGGCCGGGCTGGGCAAGGCGGTGAAGATGCCGCGGAGGGGCTCGCCGCTGCGCAGCAGCGCCGGGAGGCGGTCGTCGAGGGGGTGTTGGATGATCATGTCTCGCGCAGTTGTTCTGGTCTCGCCCCCTTGATGGGGACTGGGTGAAGACATTCTGCGTACTCGCGAGTTATATTTCCAATATTACTTCCGTATCTKACTTATACAAATCCTGTATATGTACACGCCCCTCGAACTCCGCGTATTGACCTCGTTTCTCGTGCTGGCTGACGAGCTCAATTTCACGCGCGCGGCGCGGCGGCTGAATATGACTCAGCCGCCCCTCAGCCTGCAGATCAAGCAGTTGGAGGCGCAGATCGGCGCCCAGCTGTTCGAGCGCAACAAGCGCAGCGTGCGACTGACGCCGGCAGGCCAGGTCCTGCGGGCGGAGGCGGAAAAGCTGTTCGACATCGAGCACCGCGCGCGGCAAATGGTGACCCAGGCGGATCGCGGGGAGAACGTCGGACACCTCGGCATCGGCCTGACCGCGATCTCCGCCATCGAACTGGTGCCGGACATCCTGCGGCAATTCTCGGCGCATGTGCCCGGCGTCCTGTACTCGCTGCGCGAGACCAGCTCCGAAGCGATGATCCAGTCCCTTCTGGGAAACGAACTCGATGTGGCGATCCTGCGGCCGCCTGTCACCGATTCCCGTCTGCAGGCGCGCCGCCTGATGTCGGAGCCTTATGTCCTGGCCGCCCCCGCGAACCATCCGCTGGCCGGAAAATCCAGCGTCAATGCGCGTGACCTCGATGGCCAAAGCCTTGCCACGCTCGAACGGCGTCACGGCCAGTATGCGCACGACCTGATGATGACCTGGCTGGCGGAGCACAACGTCGTACCGTCGTGCATGCACGACGGGGCGCGTCACCACGCCATGATGGCGATGGTGGCAGCCGGCGTGGCGGTGTCCCTGGTGCCCGCCTCGGCCGCCGCGCAGCCGGTCAAGGGCGTGGTGTATCGACGGATCGCCAATCGGGACGTACCAACCCTTGAACTGTGGATCGCCTTCCACAAGGAAATCGGCAATCCGCTGACCTTGCCGTTCGTCGAACAGGCGGTGGAGATCGCAGCCGGTTACACGGTTGACCAGCGGTGCTTCTCCGGTCAGACATGAGCCGGCATCCCTTCTGTGCCGGACAGTCATGGGGTCGCGCCGCTGCCTTACCAGCGATAACGCACGCCAAGCTTGGCGCCAATCGCATTGCTGTCGCCAAAGTCCTGCAGGCTGGTGCGCGCCAGCAGTTCGCCATAGACCGTGTAGCGATCGTCGTCCCAGTTCAGCGAGGCACCGATGCCCAGGCCAGCCCACAGCGCCTGCTCCTTGCTGACGACGCTGAGGTCGGCGACGCGCGCCGACGTGCCGTGCAGGAAGTCGTAGTACAGGTTGGTGATGCCGTAGACGTGCGAGCGGCTCGTCTTGCCGTTGCCGGCGGTCCACTTGGCCTCGTGATCGAGCGACACGCCCAGGCGCGAGACCAGGCTGTTGCCGTTATCGCGCGACACATTGGTGCCGTACTGGTCCGTGAACGCGTCGAAGCGCACCTGCGACCAGGCGAGCTGCGCCTGCGGCGTGATCGACCAGTTGCCCCCCAGCGCKAGCTGGTGGCCGGCTTCCACGCTGGTGGCTACACCGCTGCCCCGGTTGCCGTTGGCCAGCTTGGTCGACAGCGTCGACGAGCGGATATCGGTGTCGTACCAGGTCACGGTCGCGCGGGCATCGACATACGATCCATTGTTGCCATACCACGTCGCCGTGCCGCCAAAGCCGTAGCCGGTGGCATCGATCGCGCCGTTGCCGAACATCGACGAGACGTTGGAATTGGCGACGCCATAGTGGAAGGTCGGCCCCACCACCAGCGTGCCGGCCTGATTCTCGATGACCGGCGCATCCACGCCACCCTCGAACTTCCACATGCGGACGTTGTAGCTGGCGCTGGTCGTGCTGGTGGACGGATCGATATGGGTGTTCGAACCTTCGACGCGCGCCCACGCCCCACGGCCAATGACCGGCTTGCCCGCATCCTGCTCGGCCTGCACGGCGGCGTTGGGCGACCACGAACGATTGCCCACGCGCTGCTGGAGCGTGCCCAGCTCGTTGAAGCGTTGCAGCACGCTGGAATAGGCTTCGTACAGCGGCACGGTCGGGGCCAGCAGCGGCGTGGCGGCGGCTGACGCCGAGGCGCCGACAKCAGGCGTTTCGGCCAGCGTGGACCGCAGGTACCAGTCACCGTCGGTCGGCGTCGACACGCCGTTCTTGACCAGCCGGTACGCGTACGGGCCGGCCACCACTGCCTGCTGGCCCTGGAATGTGTAGTCGCCAGCGAGCGTGAAGGTGGCATTCGACGCGCCCTGCACGTCGATGACCTTGATCCCCTCGACCGTGGCCGCGCCCCCTCCGCCGATGTTGACCGCCCGGATCTGGCTGCTGCCCGAGGTATCGCCGGTCACCACAAGCCGCCCGGTGGCCGATGCGTCGCCGCCAAACACCGTGTTCACGCGGACCGTGCCGCCGTTGCCGATGTAGTTGCCGGCGATGGTCAGCACGCCCGAGCCGCCGCCCGGCGTMACCGTACCGCTGTTCGTGACATTGMCGAAGATCGTGCCGGTGCCGGACAGCGTACCGGCCGTGGCTACCGTCACCGGGCTGGTGATCGAGCCGTCGATGGCCAGCGTGCCGAGGTTGACGGCGGTGCCGCCCGTGTAGGTGTTGGCGCCGGTCAGCACGGTGGTGCCGCTGCCGTTCTGCGCGAGGCTACCCGCGCCCGACACGATGCCGCCATAGGTGTGGGCATCGGAACGATTGAACGCCAGCGTGGCGCCGCTGTTGACGACCACATTGCCGGCCAGGCTGCCGCTGGTGCCGCCATTGCCGATCTGCAGCGTGCCCTGGTCCACGGTCCACGGCGCGGTKACCGTGCCGGCACCGATCAGCGCCCACGTGCTGGCGCCGGTCTTCACGAAGTTGTCGAAGTAACGGTACTGCGCGGTGTCGCCGATGGTCGAGACATCGAACACGCTGTCGGTGGCGCCGCCGAGGCGGAAGGTGTCATTGGCCACCGTGGCGTTCGCGACGACGTTGCCGACGATGTTGGAGCCGGCCTGCAGTTCGAGCACAGCCCGGCCCGTGCCGCCCGAGGCATATTCGATGGCATTCGCGTAACCGGTCCCGGCGCGGATGGTGCCCGCGTTGACGACCGTCAGCGTTCCGGCGGAGCCAGATACGGCGATAGCCCCCGCGCCAGCCCCCCCTTCGATCAGCCCCGAGTTAGTGACGGTAGGCGTACCCGCCTGGACGCGTATGCCGACGCCACCGGCCCCGCCACCACTCAGGTCGGCGCCCCCRCGAATCGTGCCCGCGTTGACCACGCCGCCCGTGACGGTCGCAGTCAGGTTCACGGCGGTGCCGGCCTGGCCACCCGAGGCATCGCCCCCCGTGATGGTGCCAGTGGCCGAGTTGACCAATCTGGCATTGGTCGAGAGCGATACGCCTCCCGTACCGTTGGCAGAATTCGTTCCGCTGCCGCCTTTGATCGAACCGTTGTTGACGACGGTTGTGTTGGGCAGCACCGAGACGGCGACCCCGCTCTCGCTGCCCGCCACCGTCGTGTTGCCGCCGGTCACGGTGCCGTTGACGATCGCCTGGCCGCCTCCGCTGATCAACATGGCCGTGCCGCCCGCCGTGTCCGGGGCAACCGTATAGGTGCCGTTCAACGTCAGCGGTCCCGTCGCGGATGTCACATAGTTCCCCAGCGCGCCGGTCTTCGTCAGCACGAAACCGTTCGTATCGAGCGTGATTGGTTTGGTAGGCGAGCCGATTGACCAGACGCCACCGGGCATGGTCACGTCAGCGCTCAGGCGGATGGTGGCAGTGGCATCGCCGTCCGCATTGGCGGCCGTAATGGCCGACTGCAGCTCGGCGAGACTGGAGGCAACATATTCGCCGGCCGACGCGCCCGTCGGAAACAGCAGCGCAACAGCCAGGGTGATACAGGACGCTTGCGGCGCGCGCACGCCCGCCCGTCGGATTCCACGACAAAAATTGGACTTCATTGACACCCCGTTCAAATGTATTGTTATTGGCACAAAGTGATGCGGGGCGATCTTAAATCACGACGCAAAATGTATGTAAGCGCTACAGATAACGTCCTGTCGCGACAGCGCGACGCCTGTCTGTTGGACGGTGGCAAGGTATTGCCACCGCCGTCCTGATGGTTTAGAGGACACACTCTAAACGTCATTCTGTTAGTCGGAATGCACGCCGTGCGGCCGAGGAAAGGCCGCACGGCGTGCTCATCTGCAGGACCCTCCGTCAATCCGAACCGTCACATTTCGATCAACACCCTGTCACGAGCGCTCTCCAGAATCACGGGCTTTTCGTGGGTCAACAGGGAAGTAGAAATGCAAAGCAAGACACCGGGCAAGCCATCCGCAATCGATACCGTCAAGCTCGAGGGCATTCCAGACCGCCAGCGCCGCCTGCTGCTCAGGGCGGGCCTTGGCATGTCGTTCGGCACCTCGGCCCTGCTGGCCGCGTGCGGCGGCGGCGGCGATGCCGCGCCCGGCACGCCGGCCACGACGCCCGGCACCACGCCGGGTGGCTCCACGCCGTCCGGCAAGGTCTCGAGCTTCGCGCTCGCCGTGCTGCCCGATACGCAGTTCTATTCGCGCTACGCCACCACTGACGAGAACCTGCAGTTCCAGCGCAAGTACGGCACCACGCCGTTCCTGGCGCAGACCAAGTGGATCACGCAGAACGCCGCCGACCTGCGCATCCCGTTCACGATCCACCTCGGCGATGTGGTGGATCAGCAGGGCAAGCCGCTGCAATGGCAGATCGCCGACGAGGCCATGGAAGTCATGGAAGCGGCCCGCGCGCCGTACTCGATCCTGGCCGGCAACCACGACGTGATCTCGGACGTGGACTACGTCAACGCCGGCAGCCAGGCGTCGAACACCGACGCGCAGCGCAACCTGGCCAACGAGCCGTACCTGAAGACCTTCCCGACCACCCGCGCGCAGCGCCAGGCCACCTTCGGCGGTCGCGATCCGTCGGGCTTCCACGAGTACCACTTCTTCGACGTGGACGGCAACCGCTTCATGGTGCTGTCGATGTCGTGGCGCGCCTCCGACGCCGCCATCACCTGGGCGCGCAACGTGCTCAAGCGCTACCCGAAGGTGCCGGTCATCCTCTCGACCCACCAGTTGCTCAATATCGGCCCGGATGGCGTCAGCCCGCTGGAAGTGCCGTACGGCCTGATGCTGTGGGACAAGCTGATCAAGGACAACGACCAGATCTTCATGACGCTGAACGGCCACTACCATGGCGCTGCGCACCTCACGAAGACCAACGACTTCGGCAACCCCGTCGAGGAAATGGTGGTCGACTACCAGATGGCGTACATGGGCGGCAACGGCTTGATGCGCCTGTACGAATTCGACCTGACCAATAACAAGATCAAGGTCATCTCGTTCTCGCCGTGGGTGCCGCAGAAGCCCACCGAGACGCTGAACGAGTTCGACGTAGCGGTGCTGACCGACAAGAACCAGCAGTTCGAGATCGACTTCGATTTCCGCAAGCGCTTTGCGCGCTTCAACGCCGACTTCGCCATCCCGGCGGCCGGCAACGATCCGATCAACGACCGCGCCAAGGCCGCGATCCTGGCCAACTACACCGAGCCGAGCCTKACCGACAAGAAGGCCGCCGCCGACACCAACGACTACCCGCTGGTGGCTTCCACCGTGGCGCACTGGCGCTTCTTCGGCGGCACCGACGGCGCCGCCGTGCCGGTCGGCCAGGTGATCGACGACCTGACCGGTGCCAATCCGCTCTCGCGTGAAGCGCTGGCCAATGGCGGCGCGGCCCAACTGGGCGACCTGACGTGGTCGAACGATCACCACTTCCTGTCGGCTGCCCCGGGCAGCGTGAAGTTCGCCAATTCACTGAACAGTCCCCAGCGCATGAGCTACTTCGCCACGCAGACCACGGCGGCCCTGAATGCGTTGACGTTCGACAACGGCTACACCGTCGAGGCATTCATCAAGGTGCCGGCGTCGTGGACGGCCGGCAACAACGCGTGGATGAACATCATGGAGCGCGAGGGCCGACGCAGCACGGTCGCCGGCTTTGGCAGCGGCGACGGCGACGAAAGCCCGCTGATCTTCGCCATCTCCAGCCTGCGCGAAGTGCAGTGGGAAGTCACGCCGAGCACGGCCGGCACCAAGAACCCGGCCGCAAACTGGTMTGGCGAGATCATCGCCGAGAAGTGGGTCCACGTCGCCGTGGTCAACGACCCGGCGAAGAATGAGACGGTGATGTACGTGGAAGGCGCCCCGGTGCTGCGCAACGCGTCGAACACGCGCGGCATCGCCGCCGTCAATGCTGCCAGCCGCTTCTTCGTGGGCGGCGGTGTCTACGGCAACGTCCCGTCGAATGGCTTCCTCGGCCAGATCGGCGAAGTGCGCCTCTGCACGGAACCGCTGGCGTCGGACAAGTGGCTGACGGCACGCCGCGCCTGACCTGAGGCGTTGAGGCGCTAGCTAAAAAAGGCCCGTGCCGCCATGCGATGTTGCATGGCGGCACGGGCCTTTCTACATTGCGGTCCTGGCTTACTKCGGCTGGAGATGGATCCGCTTCGCCATCGCGCGGAACTTGCCGGTCTCTGCCTGCAGGAAGCGCTGCGCGTCAGCCACCGAGCTGGGCTTGGCCACCTCCGCACCGGTCGCCTCCAGACCGCTGACGACCTGTGCGTCCTGCAGCGTCTCGACGAGCGCCTGGTGCAGCCGCGCGACCACGGCCTCCGGCGTGCCCTGCTTGACCATGATGCCGGCCCAGGTCGCCTGGTCGAAGTCCTTGAGTTGCGTCCCTTCGCCGAAGGCCGGGATGGCGGGATCGACCTTGCTGCGGCTGTTTCCGGCCCAGCCGACCAGCTTCAACCGCCCCTGATCGGACAAGCCACGGAAGCTGGCCGCGTACGGCAGGATGGCGAAGTCGACGTTCTTCCCGGCCAGGTCCTGCATCAGCGGCGCCATGCCCTTGTAGGGGATGTGGCTCACKCCGATATGGGTCCGGGTCGCCATGTCCTCGGTCACCAGGTGATACATCGACCCGGGACCGACGCTGCCGTACGTCAGCGGCTTGGCCGGATTGGCCTTGGCCAGCGCGATGAGATCGTCGACGCTGCGGACCGGCAGGTCGGGCCGCGCCACCATCACGAGCCGGTTGACGGTGACCGGCGTCAATAAGCGGAAATCCTCGGTACGCAGCTTCACCGCCGCATTGGACAGCGGCGACAGGATGACCTCGTTCGGCGAGCCCAGGAAGATCATGTAGCCGTCCGCCGGCGCGTTCAGCACCTTCTGCGCCGCCATGGCGCCACTGACGCCGCCGAGATTCTCCACCAGCACCGGCTGGCCCAGCGCCTTCGACAGCCGAGTATTCATGCTGCGGGCAATGGCATCGGAGAGCCCGCCGGCCGGGTACGGCACCATCAGCACGACTGGCTTGGAGGGATACGCGTCCGCCGCGCCCGCGCCCGGCGTGGCGAGCAGGCCAACCGTAGCGACAGCGGCAAACGTGCAACGGGCAAGCATTCTGCGAATCGAGTTCATGGCAGTCAGGCAGTGGGGTGGAAGAATTCGGTGGCGAGCGCCACCCAGAATGCCGCGCCCGTATCCAGGCAGCGGTCGTTGAAATCGTACGAGGGGTTGTGCACGCTGCAGGGGCCGGTCGGCACGCCGCCCGCGTGGCCATTGTCGCCATTGCCGATCATCAGGTAGCAGCCGGGGCGCTCGGCCAGCATGTAGGCGAAGTCCTCGCTGGCGCACAGCGGCGTCGCGTCGTCATCGACGCAATCGGCCCCGTACAGCTTGCGGGCGACCCGCACGGCGAGCGCTGTCTCCGGCGCGGTGTTGACCAGTACCGGATAGCCGCGCTCATAGACGATGGCATGCCGCAGACCGAACGCGCGCGCCTGGCCCTCGACCACTTCGTGGATGCGCCGTTCCAGCAGCGCCCGCACCTCGGGCTGCAGCGCCCGGATGCTCAGTTCCAGTTCGGCCGACTCCGGGATGATGTTGTAGGTGGTTCCCGCCTCGAGGCGCCCTACGGTGATGACGGCGGCAGCCTGCGGATCGACATTGCGGGCGACGATGCTCTGCAGCGCCATCACGGTCGAAGCCGCGGCAATCGTGGGATCGACAGCCAGTTGGGGCATCGCCCCATGCCCCCCGACCCCGTGGAAGGTGATCACGGCGCGGTCGGACGACGCCATGAACGCGCCCTCCTTGACATAGAAGCGCCCCACCGGGCGCCCCGGATAGTTGTGCATGGCGAACACGGCATCGCACGGAAAGCGCGCGAACAGGGCCTCGTCCATCATCCGCCGCGCCCCGCCGGCGCCGCCCAGTTCCTCGGCCRGCTGGAAGATCAGGTGCAGGGTGCCATCCCAATCCACGCCCTCTCGCTGCATCGCCGCCAGACGCTGGGCCGCGCCTAGCAGCATCGCCGTGTGGCCATCGTGGCCGCAGCCATGCATCTTGCCGGGGATCTGGCTGGCCCATGGCAGCCCCGTGACCTCCTGGATGGGCAGCGCGTCCATCTCCGCGCGCAGGCCGAGCTGGCGGCTGCCCTTGCCGAAGCGAAGCCGCCCGACGAGCCCGGTGCCAGCGATGCCCGTGGTGACGTCGTAGCCCCATTCCTCCAGCTTGCCGGCCACGAAGGCGCTGGTCCGGAATTCCTCGAAGCCGAGTTCCGGGTGACTGTGGAAGCGCCGCCGCCAGGCCGTCATGTTGTCCACATCGGGGTCACTGCAGTTCGCGTCGGTCATGGGGGGTCGGATCGGTTCTGGTCCGCTCCATCATATGGCTCCCGGAGAAAACCAATTGGCGATATATTTTCCATGGTGAACACCTTTGGTGTTCATCATCGCCACCCTCCCCTGGAACCCTTGTCATGCGCCAGCACCAGCTCCGAGCCCTCGTCCAGGTCGCCGAAAACGGCACCATCCGTGCCGCTGCCCGGAGCCTGCATCTCAGCCAGAGCGCCCTGACCAAGGCGCTGCGCGAACTCGAGGACGATGTCGGGACGGAGCTGCTCGTGCGCAGCCACAAGGGGGTGGAGTTCACGGCGGCCGGGCGCGTGCTGCTCACCAACGCCCGCCTGGCGCTGGCGTCGCTGGAGCGGGCCCGGGACGAGATCCGGGCGTTGCAGGGCGGTGCCGGCGCGCACGTGGCGGCGGCGGTCACCCCGCTTCTGGCGCTGGATGTGCTGCCCCGCGTCTGGGAGGCCTTCACCGCCCGGCAGCCCGATGCGCGGCTGTCATTGAGCGAAGGATTTCTTGCCGACCTGATTCCACGGCTGATCGAAGGCCGGCTGGACTTCGCCATCGCCATCGCGGATCCGGACGAGCTGCCGCCCGAACTGGCCTTCGAACCGCTGTTCGAGGTCAGCGCCGTCCCGGCCGGCAGAGTCGGCCATCCGCTCGCCGGTGCGACGGGCTGGCAGGCGCTGGAGCATGCCCGGTGGACCTTGAACTTGTCCCCGGGCAGCCAGAGCGAGACGTTGCTGGAATGGTTGCGGACGAGCGACCTCCCCGTCCCGCGCCAGATCACGGCGTGCACATCGCCCACGCTGATGACGGAACTGATGCGCCGCACCGATGCCATCGGCTACTGCCCCACGCAACTGCTGGCCGATCCGATGTATGGCAACGGGCTGCAGGCGTTCGCGGCGCTATCTCCGCTGCCGCCCCCGATGCAGACCGGCCTCATCCGCCTGCGCGCGATGCCGCTGGGGACGTCCGCGCGCATGCTGGCCGAACTGTTTGTCAGCCACCTGGCGCCATAGCATCCTGCGAACACGCAAAGTCCCCGGCTTTCGGAAAACGCCCCTGCGCCGCCCAGCCGTAGAGTGGCTCCAGTCAATGTCCGACAGGAGCCGCCCATGTTTTCCACACGTCGTCCTTCATCGTTGCACTTCCCGCTGGCCGCCATGCTGCTGGCCAGCACGCTGCTTGCCTCTGCCTGCGCCGAGTACGCGCCGCCGGGCAGCGTCTACAGCGCCGGACAGACCTCGCTGCCCGAGACCGTGACGATGGCCACGGTCGAGCGCGTGCGGTTGGTGCAGATCGACGACAGCAGCCAGGGATCGAGCCTGGTAGGCGAACTGGGCGGCGGCCTGCTGGGCGCCGTGGCCGGCAGCGCCATCGGGCACGGCCATGGTTCGCTGCTCGCAGGTGTGGCCGGCGGCCTTGCCGGCGGGTTGGCCGGGCACGAGATCGAGTCGGGCGTGGAGCGCCACCCCGGATATGAAATCACGGTCCGGCTGCCCGACGGCCGGCTGCAGGCGATCACCCAGTCGGCATCCGAAGGCAGCTTCTACCCGGGCCAGCGCGTGCAACTGCTGTGGTCGGAAGATGGCAAGGTGCGGGTGACGGCCTGAGCGGCCGGGGGAACGCGGCGCGATGGCCGCGCCGCTGTCAGATCTTGACGGCCGCGAAGAGAATCAGCGCGGCGATCGGCGAGGACACCAGCGAGATCACGGCGCTCTGCTTGAGCGTGGCCTTCAGCATCACGACGAAGCCGAACGAGAACGCGATGAACGTCACCACCCAGGTCACGAGCGAGGCGGGGCCGGACAGCGATCCGCCCGTCAGCTTGGCCATGGCCGCCGCCGCGATGGCGTTGAACAGTAGCGCTACAAACACGGCCTTCAGGGCCTCGACCACGGTCGGGTCTTCGCCCGTCACCATCCTGGCGACGACCTTGACCACGAAGCCGATCACCACGGTAATCACCACCACGGCGAGGGTGACCTTGACCGGCAACAGCATGGCCATGAACAGAAATGCGGCAACCAGAAGCAGGATGGCGACCATAGTCGGCAGATAGAGTGTGAGGGCGGCGAGCACGGTATCACGCAGGCAGCGCTATCGCACGCGTGTCGAAGTGGGGTGTGCGGGACCGATACACCCGACTAGGGGAGGGATGCGGGCTTACGGGTCGCAGGGGCGAGTCAGTGGCTCGCCACCGCCACCGTCACCCGGCGGATTGTCTCTTATTGATGAGGCAGCGGACGGCGCKGATGGGCCAGGAAGAACCGGAGCATTTCCGTACTGGCGTCTGGCCCCTTGGGATCGGTGTACGAACCGCCTGTGCCTCCGCCTGACCATGCATGTCCGGCGTCATGGAGCAGCCAGTATTCGGCATCGACGCCCGACGGCGTGGTGATCAGGCTGCGCGTGTAGCGGCGGCCGGCGCGACTGGCGTCGCGCTCGATCCGCTTCTGGGCACTGCCCTGTTCGTAGGGCTCGATCAGCCGGTCGCCGTTGGCGCGGTGCACAGTGTGGTCGGCATCGCCGTGGAAGACAATCAAGGGGCGCCGTGGCGTGGCGTGCGGCGACGCGCCCCGCCTGGAAGCGCCCAGGCCCTTTCCGCCTTTCATCGCCGCGAGCGCCGATGGCAGGTCATGGGCGCAGCCCGCCGGAAGTCCCGAGTGGACGCCGGCCGCGGCAAACAGTTCGGGATAGCGTTCGACCATCACGGCGGCCATCGCCCCGCCCGCTKACAGGCCCGCAATGTATACGCGATCGGGATCGACGCCGTGGCGCGCAATGACCTCCTGCGTCATGCCCGCGAGGATCGACGGCTCACCACGCCCCGCTTGCTGGTCGCCCGGGCGGAACCAGTTCCAGCATTTCGAGGCATTGGCATCGGCCGGCTGAATCGGATACAGGACCATGAAGCCGAGCTTGTCCGCAAGCGCATTCATGCGCGTACCCGCTGCGAAATCATCGGCATCCTGGGTACAACCATGCAGCATGACGACCAGCGGCATCGGGCCGTGCACCTCGCCTGTCGGCTTGTAAAGTTTGTAGGCGCGCTTGCCAGCTTCATTGGCGAATCGTCGCTGACTGAAGTCTCCCGCCTTTGCCACGGCTTCGGCGCGTGGGGCTGGAGCTGGAGCTGGAGCTGGAGCCGGAGCCGGAGCCGGCTCGGCGGTGCGATGCTCCAGCAGGTGCTGGACCACCTGTGCCGGCATCGGCGGCGATTCCGGCGCGGGTGCATCCGCCGAATGTTGGCGAAGCGCCCGTTGGATAACGGCGGTTGCCTCGAGCGGGCCTGCGGTCTGAAGAAGCTGCATGGCCTCATGCATCGAGGCGAGAAACGCGTCGTTCATTTTCACGTTGATTTCCCATCTGGCCCGAAGAACCGGGCGCGGCGACATTGCCGCAAGCTACCGTATGCGTCCTGCCAGCGCGGCCTTGACCGCGGGCGGTGCATGAAACGCGCCGAGTACAACAACCGATTCGATCGTCGCCGATGCCAGCGCTGGGCTCACATCGGCAGCAATACTTGCCAGACCAAGAACATGGATGGCCAGTTTCTCATTGGCTGCCAACGCCGCCTCGAGATCCTGCTTCGAGAAATGCTGCAGACCGAGCACCAGCGCGCGGCGCGTCACCGTCTCATGAATGGCCTGCTGGTGCACGGCCAGTTGATTGCGGATGGCGGTCCGGATCAGATCCGTGCGGTTCGAATAGAAGCCCTCTTCCACCAGCAGATCGATCTGCCCGAGGTCCACCGGCCCAAGGTTGATCGTGATTTTTTCGGTCTCGCCGCCCTTGGGGCGAAGTGCGCCGCCCTGTGCCGCAAGGTCCATTTTTCGTTCCATGTCGCCCGCTAAGTGGTTAGGTCTGCAACCATCCTAGCACCATCCCACTGGATGGTACCAGGAGTTTTTTCGCCTTCCTGCTGGCTGCCATTGACGCCCATCCCATCTACCGGGGCCACCACACACCGCGCATCTACGGATTGAGGAGCTACATCTCCGTACCGGTGGTACTGCCCGAAGGAACCTATTTCGGGAACCTCTGCGCGATCGACGCGAGACCGGCATCGGTTTCGAACTCGCGCACCCTGGCAATGTTTGAGAGCTTCGCGAGCCTGATTGCCGCGCAACTTGCCACCGAACTGGCAACGCGGGGCGTCCATGCCGCGCTGTTGCATGAGCGCGAGATCGCAAACCTGAGAGAACCTATTGGCGCCCTGCAGGGCAGGACGCTGCCGCTGGACTGGGACTTGTCTTGTATATCTGCCATGAGATTGTGAAGGCGCACGGTGGCACCCTCCGGGCGCAATCCGACCTTGAAGTGGGAACGCGCTTCGAAGCCTCCCTTCCAGTACGGTAACGGCCCGCATGCGCGCTAGTGCTACTGTGATCTTTTTGTCCCGTCTCGAAATTAATGGGACGTCAATCACCGACAAATCCAAAAGGGACGATCTGTCTCACAGTAACTGGGCACATGGAGAGTGGTGGTAATGCGGGTCGCAGGCCTGCTTGGCGACGTCCTAAGACGTGTGCGTCGGCATGTTCAGAATCGCCCTACAGGTTGGAAGTGGATTGGTCGATGGGGCCGACGGCAAACGTAACTGTTAGCTACGATAAAGATCGCGGCGCGTCGAGGTCCCTTTCCGGCCAGAAGCGGTCATTGCATATAGATTCGTGAGCGTCCGTTGTACAGTCACGAAGCGACGGCGACTAGGGTTGCGGTCGCTCATATACATGCTTCGACCTGAACGTGAATGAGCACCTCCGATGAACCGGCTCACTATGGAGCGTGCCACCGAAGAATCGCCTTTCGGCGAACAACTAATTCCATAAGCCGCCCAGCCCCGCGTCCGCGGCATGCCATCCGGCGGTCTCCGGGCTAATGCTTTCCTTCGCCAACTCAAGGAAAGAAACAACCGCCTCTGCCTGTTGTGCAGCAAAGCTCATTCGGTACTCCTTCCAGTCAGGACGAGGCTCATATCTGGGATTATCCGGAAGCAGAGCGTCCAGTGCCAAGTACAAATAATCACTGTCCTGCAAAACTCCTACCAAGAGCGAAGGCAGATAGTATTTGAAGAAGCTGCTACTTGTAGCGCGACGGATTGCAGAAGGACTGATGCTGCGGATCCAGTGGTCAAGGGAGATTTCCGTCCACATGTGTCCATTGAACTTCTGAACATCCTCGTCCACCTCGTAGTTTGCGATGCCGTCATCCCGGCTATGTCCGGCCGGGATTGGAATGATAGGGAATGCTGCACGAATAATTGACTTCACCTGTGCAGATCGCCGTGCGTATTCGTTAGAGTCCATTGCAGATATCCACCTGTTGTACGACTTTTGCCCATTCCCGCTGATGAATTTTGTCTCCGCCACGGAAACAAACGTTCATCATTTTCCGTCTCGCGTTTGCGCAAACTTGTAAAGCATCACGCTTTGATGCAAGTAAGATCGGGCTGTCACCTGCTTTGCAATACTGCTGTCCAGTCTTGCAGGCTTGGTCCACATTGGTTTTTAGCTTGGTATACTTATCGTCATCACAATCCCCCGGAGGAGTGCTCTTGTCGAAAGAAGAAGCGACTGCTTCAAGCACCTCTCCACATGCCTTTTGAATCCTCACCAGGAACTGCATAACGTACATACCCGGGGCCGCCTTTTCCGGTGTAAGAGTTGGGTCAAGATCTATTGCGGCACTCGAACCCGGGAGAGTAGGACTGCTTTGACCGGGACGAAGTGGGGGCGCATACGAGTTCGGCAGCGACGGCACAGTTTGGGCCTGTGCCGAGCTGATGATGCCCAAGAGCCAGCCCTTTAGCCAACGCAGCACTGCATTCCATCCCGATGCCAGCCGGCTGGAAACGGAAGCCAGCGAGGAAGGAGTCGCTGCCCCATTTACCGAGAAGGGGCTAACCAAGCTCGATTCGTTGATGGCTTCCGGAAGCGTGATGTTGTCCAGGATCTGGATCAGCCGGTGGGCGGCATCATAGGTATAGCGTGTCACCAAATCGTTCGGCCCGATGATCCCGACGAGCTGACCAATCGAATCGTACTCGTACCGTGTATGGATGCCATCAATATCGACGTCGGTCATGCGCCCGCGTGCGTCGTAAGTGTACTTGATGCGAGATCCGCTGGTATCTACCGCCTCCAGCAACCTGCCCACTGTATCGTATTGCACGGCCGTGCCAGTCTGCCCAGCGATGTTCGTCACCGAAGCCAAGTTGCCCTGGGCGTCGTAAGTGAAGGTCCATTGGCCTGTGACCGCTTCCCCAAGCTTATCGACGGCCGTCGCCACCAGGCCGTTTGCGTCATAGGTCCAAGTCGTCCTCGTCAAGTCGCCGGACGGCTGGGCATTGAACCCTTGATTGCCGGTGGCGTCGTTGGTCGGATACCAGCCATACTCAAGCACCTGCCCCTTCGCGTCATAGCTGAAGTAGTCTACGCGCCCCGGTGTCGCCACCTTTAGCGGCAGATTCCACGTCGGATGCCACTCGGTGGTCGTGGTCTTCGCGTCGGCCGTGCCGTAGCCCTCGATGCGTTGCATTTCCCGGCCCTGCGTGTCGTAGCTATAGGTGGTATCGCTGCCGTTGCGGTCGACCGTGCGGCCGACGTTGTTGCCGGCGTCGTATTGGATCGTGTTGAACGGACCGCCGATGGGACTCGACCCGGACGCGCCGGACGGCTGCCGCAGCTTACCCGAAAGTTGGTACGTGAAACTTCGCGTCAGTCCATTGCCGTC
>NZ_JBFTLH010000015.1:0-146338 GCF_056396345.1 Cupriavidus sp. 05T42 | reverse complement strand
GGTGATGTCGATGCCGTTGAAAAGGATGGTGCCGGTGGTCGGCTCCAGGAACTTGGTGAGCAGGTTGAAGCAGGTCGTCTTGCCCGCGCCGTTGGGGCCGATCAATGCGTGGATCGAGCCGCGTCGCACCTGCAGGTCCACGCCGCTGACCGCCGTGAAGCCCTTGAAGGACTTGGTCAGGTTGCGGACTTCTAGTACGTTGGTTTGCATGAGTCTCTTATAGGCTGCCGGTTGGCTCCCCTCCGTCTGCGGGAAAGCGGCAGGAGAGGGGAGCAAAGCATGGCTGTCGTCTATTTACTTCTTCACCAGCGGGCAGCGCGATTGCGACAGCGGCTGGAAGGCTTCCTCAGCCGGCACGGTGGCCACGAGCTTGAGGTAGTCCCACGGCGTCTTCGACTCGTTCGGCGCCTTCACTTCCATCAGGTACATGTCATGCATCATGCGGCCGTCGGCGCGGATGTAGCCGTTCTTGGCGAACGCGTCGTTGATCTTGGCCTTCTTCAGCGCCGCCATCACGGCGTCCGAATCGTCGCTGCCTGCCGCCTGCACGGCCTTCAGGTACTGCAGCACGGCCGAGTACGTGCCGGCATGCACCATGTTCGGCATGCGCTTCATGCGGGCGAAGAAGCGGGCGCCGAACTCGCGCGTCTGCGGGTTCAGGTCCCAGTACCAGGCATCGGTCAGCTTCATGCGCTGCGTCAGCTTCAGGCCCAGGCTGTGCACGTCGCTGATGGTCATCAGCAGGCCCACCAGGGTCTGGTTGCGCGGCAGGCCGAAGTCGTTGGCCGCCTTGATGGCGTTGATGGTGTCGCCGCCGCCGTTGGCCAGCGCCACCACCTGGGCCTTGCTGGCCTGGGCCTGGAGGATGAACGACGAGAAGTCCGATGCGTTCAGCGGGTGCTTGATGTTGCCGGCCACCGTACCGCCCGACGCCTTCACCACATCCGCCGTGGCGGTTTCCAGCGACTGGCCGAACGCGTAGTCGGCCGTCAGGAAATACCAGCTCTTCAGACCCTGCTTGACCATGGCCTTGCCGGCTACGTTGGCCAGCGCGTACGTGTCATACACATAGTGGACGATGTACGGCGAGCATTCCTCGTTGGTGTGGCGCAGGTTGGCGCCGCCAGTGATCAGCGAGATGCGCTTTTTCTCCGACGCGATGCGCGAGACGGCCAGCGCGACCGACGAGTTCGGCAGGTCGACAATGGCGTCGACGCCGTCCCGGTCGATCCACTCGCGCGCCTTGGCGCTGCCAATGTCCGCCTTGTTCTGGTGGTCGGCGGTAACCAGCTCGATCTTCTTGCCCGGCAGCCCATTGCCGAAATCCTCGATGGCCAGCTTGGCGGCTTCGACCGAGCCCTTGCCGGCGTAGTCAAGGTAGACGCCAGACAGGTCGGTCATCACGCCGATCTTGACGACATCTCCGGAAATCGCGGCGCTGGCAGCGCCGGCAAACGTGGAAAGGCTGAACGCCAGGGCGGACAGCAGGGTGGCTCGCTTCATCTCTTCTTCTCCGTGGTGGTGTTGCTAGAAAAGCTGGGCGGCTGCTCAGACCGCCATGTGCGCGTACCGGTAGTCGGCCGGCGGCACGAATGTTTCCTTGACCGTGCGCGGCGACACCCAGCGCAGCAGGTTCAGCGGCGAACCGGCCTTGTCGTTGGTGCCACTGCGGCGCGCGCCGCCGAACGGCTGCTGGCCGACCACCGCGCCGGTCGGCTTGTCGTTGATATAGAAGTTGCCGGCGGCGAAGCGCAGGGCGTTGGAAGCCTGGGCGATGGCCGCGCGATCCCTTGCAAAGATCGCGCCCGTCAGTGCGTAGGGGCTGGTGCCGTCGACCAGTTCGAGCACCTCGGGCCAGTGCGCGTCGGCGTAGACGTAGACGGACAGCACCGGGCCGAACAGTTCGGTTTCCATCAGCGTGTGGCGCGGGTTGTCCACCTCCAGCACGGTCGGCGCGATGAAGTAGCCCACGCTGTCGTCGGCCTTGCCGCCGGTGACGAGCTTCACGGCGCTGTCGCTGGCGGCGCGTTGCAGATGGCCATGGATGCGGTCGAACGCGCGGCGGTCGATCACGGCGCCCATGAAGTTGGTGAAGTCGGTCACATCGCCCATCTGGATGGTCTCGGCCATCGCCACCACGCGCTCGCGCACGGCCGGCCACAGCGAGGCGGGGATGTAGGCGCGCGACGCCGCGCTGCACTTCTGGCCCTGGTACTCGAAGGCGCCGCGCAGCAGCGCCACGGCCAGCGTGTCGGCATCGGCGGACGGGTGGGCGAGCACGAAGTCCTTGCCGCCGGTTTCGCCGACCAGACGCGGATAGCTGCGGTAGCGCGACACATTGCGGCCGACTTCGCCCCACAGTGTGTCGAACACGGCCGTCGAGCCGGTGAAGTGAATGCCGGCCAGTTCGGGCCGCGCCAGCACGGCGCCGCTGATCGCCACCGGGTCGCCCGGCAGGAAGTTGATGACCCCCTTCGGCAGACCGGCGGCCTCGAGCAGCTCCATGAACAGGAAGTTCGACAGCGACGCCGTGGCGGCCGGCTTCCACAGCACGGTGTTGCCCATCAGCGCCGGGGCGATGGCCAGATTGCCGCCGATGGCCGTGAAGTTGAACGGCGTGACGGCGTAGACGAAGCCTTCCAGCGGACGGTATTCGAGGTGATTGCGCATGCCCGGCGACGAAATCGGCTGGCCGGCCGTCAGTTCGTGCGCGAACTGCACGTTGAAGCGCAGGAAGTCGATCAGTTCGCAGGCCGAGTCGATTTCGGCCTGGTAGGCGGTCTTGCTCTGGCCGAGCATGGTCGCCGCGTTCAGGCGGGCGCGCCACGGGCCGGCCAGCAGGTCAGCGGCCTTGAGGAAGACGGCGGAGCGCTCGGCCAGCGTGGCGTTGGCCCAGTCGCGTTGGGCGGCCACTGCGGCGTCGATGGCGGCGTGGATGGTGGTCTCGCCGGCGTTATGGACTTCGCCCAGGCGGCGGGCGTGGGCGTGCGGGGCGCGCACGTCGGTGATGTCGCCGCTAAGGATGCGCTCGCCGCCGACGATGGCCGGGATCTCGCGCACCAAGGCTTGCTGCTTGTCGAGTTCTGCCGTCAGCGCGACGCGTTCGGCGCTGCCCGGGGCGTAGTTCAGGACCGTTTCATTGATGGATTTTGGATAGGAATTGTTTGCAGACATATACGTTACGAGCTTCTTTGGATATGAACATTAATAAATTGGATCCAGTTTAGCAGTCGGGATATTCAGGCACAATAGGGGCCTCACTCGAATCGCATACCGATCTCCAGCACCTCCCATGTCCACGCAAACGGGCCGCGCAAGCGCTCCTACCAAGGGTTTACCCCAGATCATTCGCGATCAGCTTCGCTACGAAATTCAGAAAGGCACGTTGCCGGCCGGGGCGCAGTTGCGCCAGGACGCGCTGGCGGAACGCTTCAACGCGAGTCGCATTCCCGTGCGGGAAGCGCTGCGCCAGCTCGAAACGGAAGGGCTCGTCACCTATCAGCGCAACCGTGGCGCGGTGGTGTCAGGGATGGATGCGACGCAGATCTGCGAGTTGCTCGATATCCGTGTCGCGCTGGAATGCCACGCGGCGCGCATCGGCGTGCCGAACATGGTTCAGCAGGACTTCCAGCAGATGCAGGAGATTCTGGACGCGTACTCGCAGTCGGATTCGCTCGCGGAGTGGGCCGAGTACAACCGGCGCTTCCATTTGGCGCTGTGCGCGCCCGCTAATAACAAGCGGCTGCGCCGGCTGATCGAGGAGTTCTGCCTGAACACGGACCGCTACACGCACGAGCAGATGTCGATGGCCACCGGCAAGGAAGGCCCGCAGGCGGACCACTATCGCATTCTGGAAGCATGCAAGGCGCGCGATGCCGAGAAGGTGGCGTCGCTGCTCGAGGAGCACATCCTCGAGACCAAGCGCAATCTGCTTGCCAGCGAGCGGATGAAGGACGTGGATTAAATCAAATCAGGCGGGGTGCACGACCACGAGCAGCGCCGTGGCGGCACTCTTGCCCGGATTGGCGATCGCATGGGCCACGTCCGCGCCATAGCGGGCGGTATCGCCATGCTTCAGCTTCTTCTCGTCCTCTGCGGCACGCACGGTCATTGACCCGCTCAGCACCGACAGGTGCTCCTGCGTGCCCGCGTCATGCGGCTCGGACGCCAGCACCCCACCGGGCTGGATCGTCAGCTCATACCACTCGAATTTCCCCGCCAGGTCGATCGGCCCGAGGATGCGCAGCTCGCAGCGCCCGTCCGGGCTTTTCAGCGCCGGGATGGCGTGCGGCTGCACCACGGCAATCGCCGGGGCCGGCGCGCTGGCCGCGCCATTGGCCAGGAAGTCCGCCAGGTTCACGCCCAGCGCGTTGGCCAGCCGCCACAGCACCGCCACCGTCGGATTGGTCAGGTTTCGTTCGATCTGGGACAGCATAGACTTGGAGACACCGGCGCGGCGCGACAGGTCATCCAGCGACAACTGCTGGGCCTGCCGCAGCGCCTGGAGCGCGCCTCCCACGGCGGGTGGCCCATCGGACTGGACGGGCGGCTTGGGGGAGTTGGGCGGGGAGGGTTGCGTCATCGTCATGTGTTCGTTATAGTGCACGAACCGTTCGTTATATAGAACATGTTCGATTTATCGAATCGAACGACCGAGACACTACCACCGGGAGCCGGGCCATGTCGAGTGCCGAGACTTTCTATGCATCCATCCGTGCGGAACTGGATGCCATCCGCGACGCGGGGCTGTACAAGCGCGAGCGCATCATCGCCACGCCGCAGGGCGCGGTCATCCGCACGGCCGACGGCCGGGAAGTGATCAACCTCTGCGCCAACAACTATCTGGGACTGTCCTCGCACCCGCAGGTGATCGAGGCCGCCCACGAAGCCTTGCGCACTCACGGCTTCGGCCTCAGCTCGGTGCGCTTCATCTGCGGCACGCAGGACCTGCACAAGACGCTGGAGGCGCGGCTGGCCCGCTTCCTCGGCACCGAGGACACCATCCTCTACGGCTCCGCCTTCGACGCCAACGGCGGCCTGTTCGAAACCCTGCTGGGCCCGGACGACGCCGTGATCAGCGATGCGCTGAACCATGCGTCGATCATCGACGGCATCCGGCTCTCCAAGGCAAAGCGCTACCGCTACCAGCACAACGACCTCGACGACCTGCGCGTCCAACTCCAACAAGCCGACGCTGACGGCGCGCGCTTCAAGCTGGTGTTCACCGACGGCGTGTTCTCGATGGACGGCACCGTGGCGCGTCTCGATGAGATCCGTGCGATCTGCGACGAGTACGGCGCGCTGCTTGGCATCGACGAATGCCACGCCAGCGGCTTCATGGGCGCACGCGGGCGCGGCACGCACGAGGCGCGCGGGGTGTTCGGCAAGATCGACATCATCACCGGCACGCTCGGCAAGGCGCTGGGCGGCGCCTCGGGCGGCTTCACCAGCGGGCGCAAGGAAGTGGTGGAACTGCTGCGTCAGCGTTCGCGTCCGTATCTGTTCTCGAATACCGTGGCCCCGGCCATCGTCGGCGCCAGCATCGCCGTGCTGGATATCCTCGAGGCCAGCACCGACCTGCGCGACCGGCTCGAGCGCAACACCGCCTTCTTCCGCAAGGGGATTGCCGCGCTAGGCTTCGATATCAAGCCGGGCGACCATCCGATCGTCCCGATCATGGTCTACGATGCGGAGAAAGCCCAGCAGCTTGCCGAGCGGCTGCTGGCGCTGGGCGTCTACGTGGTGGGCTTCTTCTACCCCGTGGTGCCGAAGGGCCAGGCGCGCATCCGCGTGCAGCTGAGCGCGGTGCACGATGAACCCACGCTGCAACGCGCGCTGGACGCCTTCGCGCAGGCCGGCCGTGAACTGGGGCTGATTCGATGAGCCAGGCAGTGAGCAAGCCGCAGATCCTGATCATCGGCGCCAACGGGCAGCTTGGGTCCGAACTCGCGCTGGCGCTGGCCGAGCGGCACGGGCGCGAGCATGTGGTCACCTCGGACGTGGTGCCTACCGGCCGCCACGTGCATATCGCCCATGAAATGCTGAACGTGACGGACCGGGGCGAACTGGCCACGGTGGTAGAGCGCCACGGCATCACGCAGATCTACCTGCTGGCCGCCGCGCTCTCCGCCACGGGCGAGAAGGCGCCGCAGTGGGCGTGGAACCTGAACATGACCGGACTGCTGAACGTGCTGGAACTGGCACGCCAGCAGGGCATCGAGCGCGTGTTCTGGCCCAGCTCGATCGCCGCGTTCGGCCCCACCACGCCCGCCGTGGACACCCCGCAGAAAACCGTTATGGAGCCGACCACGGTCTACGGCATTTCCAAGCAGGCGGGCGAGKGCTGGTGCCGGTGGTACTTCGAGAACCATGGTGTGGATGTGCGCAGCGTGCGCTATCCGGGGCTGATCTCGCACAAGACCCCGCCCGGCGGCGGCACCACCGACTATGCGGTCGATATCTTCCACCACGCGGTGCGCGGCGAGCCCTACGACTGCTTCCTGGAGTCCGACGAGCGACTGCCGATGATGTATATGCCCGACGCGATCCGCGCCACGCTGGAGCTGATGGAAGCGCCGCGCGAATCGATCCGGGAGCGGGGCAGCTACAACCTCGCCGGCATGAGCTTTACCCCGGCCGAGATTGCCGAGGCGATCCGCCGCCGGGTGCCGGACTTCGCCGTGCGCTATGCGCMGGACTACCGGCAGGCTATCGCCCGGGGCTGGCCCGATTCGATCGATGACAGCGCCGCGCGTACCGACTGGGGCTGGCAGCCGAAGTTCGGCCTCTCGGAGATGGTCGACGACATGCTGGAGAACCTGAAGGCCACCGTCGAATAAGCGCTCCCCAGATCACGTAAACTAGTTCGGAAAGAAATAGTTTGCATCCTAATTAATTCACGTATATCATTCGGCCCATGCCAAAGATAGACGCCCTCCTTTTTGCCTTTACCGGCCAGCTCATGCTGGCGGGCCGCCAATGGCGCCAGATCAGCCAGGCGTCGGTCACGGCACACGGGATTTCCGCAGCGGCCGCCGCGCCGCTGCTTTTCATTCGCCGCCTCGGCGGTGGGGTGCGCCAGGTGACGCTGGCGGACTACGTGGGCGTGGAAGGCGCCACGCTGGTCCGTCTGGTCGATCAACTGAGCGCCGCCGGGCTGGTCCGCCGCGAGGTGGACCCCAGCGACCGCCGCGCCAACGTGCTCTCGCTCACCGATGCCGGTGAGCGCATGGCCGAGCAGATCGAAGTCGAACTCAAGCAACTCCGCGCCGAAGTGTTCGCCGAGATCAGCGAGACTGACCTCGAAGCCACGCTGCGCGTGCTGGACGCCTTGTACAAGGCCGCAGGAAATGCTTCCGCGGCGGCCAAGCTGGAGCCCTGAGCATCATGGGTAGTTGGCCATCCGCAAGGGACTGGGTTTTCTCGTTCAAGGCGTTCGCCGCCGCCATGCTGGCGCTCTGGATCGCGATGTACATGGGCCTGCCGCGGCCGTATTGGGCGATGGCGTCCGTCTACGTGGTGGCGCATCCGCTGACCGGCGCCACGCGTTCCAAGGCGCTGTACCGCGTGCTCGGCACGCTGCTGGGCGCCGCAGCCGGTGTGGCGATGGTGCCCTCGCTGGTCAACTCGCCGCCGCTGTTGATGGGCGCGGTGGCGCTCTGGACCGGCTGCCTGCTCTACATCGCGCTGCTGCACCGCACCCCCCGTAGCTACGTCTTCATGCTCGCCGCCTACACGCTGCCGCTGGTGGCGCTGCCGGCKGTCGACAATCCCGCCGCCATCTTCGATATCGCCATTGCCCGGGCCGAGGAAATCAGCCTGGGCATTCTGTGCGCGGCCGTGGTCGGCGCCGTGGTGTTCCCGGCGAGCGTGGCGGACGTGCTGCGCGACAAGTCGCGCCAGTGGATGGCCGACGCCGCGCTCTGGGCCGGCGACATGCTCTCGCCCAGCCCCGGCATGCAGGTCACGCGCCACCAGAGCCGCCACCGTCTGGCCGCCGATATCCTGGCCCTCGATCAACTCATCAGCCAGCTTGGCTACGACACCGAAAGCATCGCCCGGGTGCGCGCCGCGCGCGAACTGCGTGGGCGCATGACGATGCTGCTGCCGGTGATGTCCTCGCTGGCGGCGATCGTGGAATCGCTCCAGGCCGCCGGCGGCTTGCCGGACGGGCTGCGGACCCAGATGCGCGCGGTCCGCGCATGGATACAGGGCGGGGCGGTAGACGCGCCGCCCGTGCTCACTAGCACCCCGCTCGAACCCGGCTGGGATGCCGCGCTGGTCACTGCCGCCGAAGACCGCCTGCAACAGATGGTGGCGCTGTGGCGCGACTGCGTGTCCCTGTGCCGGCGCATCGGCGAACGCGACGTGCGTGGCGGCTGGATGCCTGAGTTCCGGCGTTGGGACGTCGGCCAGACGCGCCACTACGACCACGGCCTGCTGCTGTTTTCCACCGTCACGGTGGCCCTGTCGATCTTCGCCATGGGCATGCTCTGGATCCACATGGGCTGGGCCGATGGCGCCGGCGCCGTGGCGCTGGGCGCGGTGTCGTGCTGCTTCTTCGCCGCCCTTGATGAACCCGCGCCGATGATCCAGTCGTTCTTCAACTGGAACGTGGTGTGCATGGTGATCTCGATGGTGTTCCTGTTCGCCGTGCTGCCCGTGGCGCATGACTTCGAGATGCTGGTGCTGATGTTCGCCGTGCCGTACCTGATCATCGGCCTGCTGGTGGCGCAGCCGCGCCTGGCGATGATCGGCATGCCGCTGGCAGTGGTCACGGCCAACGACATCGGCATCTCGGGCGCCTACAGCGCGGACTTCCATACCTTCTTCAACAGCAATATCGCCGGCATCGCCGGTATCGCCTTCGCGCTGGTCTGGACGCTGGTGATGCGGCCGTTCGGCACGGCGGCCGCCACGCGCCGGCTGGTGCGGTCAAGCTGGGGCGATATCGCCGACAACGCGGTGGGCACCCGCCCCGAAGAACACACCCGGCTGCGCGCGCGCATGCTGGACCGGCTGGCGCAACTGGTGCCCCGGCTGGCCGCCAGCGAGAGCGAGGTATCGCCCGATGGCTTCAGCGAGGTGCGCGTGGAGCTGACCACGCTGGCACTCCAGCGCGAGATGCCCACCCTGTCAGCGCCCGAGCAGCATGCGGTCAAGCGCGTGCTGCGCAGCGTGGCCGGCTACTACCAGGCACGGCTGGACGGCAAGCTGAACGGACCGCCGCCGGCGCTGCACACGCGGCTGGCTAACGCGCAGCAGAAGGTGCAGTCGCGCATCGCGCTGGCTGCCCTGGTGGAGATGCAAGTGGCCCTGTTCCCGCCGGCCGTGGTGCCGGCCCCTGTTACCGGAGGCGCCTGATGCCCGGCGAATTCAGTCTTTATGGCGTGTTCATCCCCAGCCTGCTGGTGTGGATGCTGGCCGCCTTTGCGATCACGAGTGGCGCGCGTGCAGTGCTGACGCGCCTGGGGTTCTACAAGCTCGTGTGGCACCGTTCTCTGTTCAATCTGGCGCTGTACGCGATCGTCCTGGGTGGGGTGGTTGCCGTGGTGCCGTGGTTCCAATCATGAAATTCAAACTCTCTTCGCTCGGGCCAGTCGTGTTGACGCTGGCCGTCACCGCTGTCGGCGCGGTTGTCGTCAAGCATCTGTGGGATTACTACACCGTGGCGCCGTGGACGCGCGACGGGCATATCCGCGCCGAGGTGGTGCAGGTGGCGCCCGATGTCTCGGGGCTGGTCACGCGCATCGCCGTCAAGGACAACCAGCGCGTGAAGGCCGGCGACCTGCTGTTCGAGATCGATCATGAACGCTACACGCTGGCGCTGCGTCAGGCCCAGGCCACCGCCGCCGCGATGCGCGCCAGCCTGGGTCAGTACCGCCGCGAGGCGAACCGCAGCCAGAAGCTGGCCGAGGTGGTCTCGCGTGAGGTGGTCGAGGAAGGGCTCGCCAAGGTGCAGCAGGGCGAAGCCACGCTGGCACAGGCCGAAGCCGCCGTGGACGTGGCCAAGCTGAACCTGGAGCGCACGCGCGTGGTGAGCCCCGTGGAAGGCTACGTCAACGACCGCCTGCCGCGCCTGGGCGACTACGTCAGCACCGGCAAGCCCGTGCTGTCGATGGTCGATGCCCGGTCGTTCCATGTGGAAGGCTACTTCGAGGAAACCAAGCTGCACGGCATCCATATCGGCAGCCCGGTGGACATCCGCATCATGGGCGAGAAGGGCGTGCTGCACGGCCATGTGCAAAGCATCGCCGCCGGTATCGAGGACCGTGACCGCACCAGCAGCAACAGCCTGCTGCCAAACATCAACCCGACGTTCAACTGGGTGCGGCTGGCGCAGCGCGTGCCGGTGCGGATCCAGTTCGACCAGATGCCTGCCGACGTGCGGCTGGTGGCCGGACGTACCGCCACGGTCTCGGTGACCGGAGGGGGTACGCAGTGAACAGCGCAGTGAGTCGCTTAAGCCGTGCCGTGCTGGCGGGGATGCTCCCGCTCGCGCTGGCAGCCTGCATGACCGTCGGCCCCGACCACAAGGTGCCCGGCGATGCCGTGGTCAACGCCACCACCGCCAACGGCCCGTTCCAGGGCGCGGACAACCCGGCGGTGTCGATCGGCGACGTGCCCAACGACTGGTGGAAGCTTTACGACGACCCGAAGATCGAAGGGCTGGTGAAGCAGGCGCTCGTCGCCAACACCGACCTGCGCGTGGCCGCCGCCAACCTGAAGCGCGCCATCGCCGTCTATCACGAGGTGGAAGCCGAGAACTTCCCCGAGGCCAAGTTCCGCGCCAGCGCCGAGCGCGGCCAGATTGCCGGCGAGCCGCTGCTGAAGGAAGAAAAGATCCCGGCGATGAACTTCGGCGACATCGGCTTCGACGTGTCGTACCTGATCGACTTCTGGGGCAAGCTCACCCGCGCCGACGAAGCCGCGCTGGCCGGCGCACAGGCCAGCCAGGCCGCGCTGGACCAGGCCCGCGTGGGCGTGGTGGCGGAAACGGTGCGTGCCTATATGCAGGGCTGCACCGCCACGCATGAACTGCACGTGGCGCAACATCAGCTCGACCTCCAGGTGCGCGGCGCACAGCTCGCCCAGAAGATGGTCGATGCCGGACGTGGCATGCCGACCGACGTGCTGCGCGCGCAGGCGCAGGCCGATTCGCTGCGCGCCGTGCTGCCCAAGTACCGCGCCGAACAGGAAGGCGCTGCCTACCGGCTGGCCGTGATGCTGGGCAAGCCGCCCACCGCGCTGGACATGTCGAGCGTGGCATGCGAGCACGTGCCCACGCTGCGTCAGGCCCTGCCGGTTGGCGATGGCGCTGCGCTGCTCAAGCGCCGCCCGGACGTCCGTCAGGCCGAGCGTGAACTGGCCTCGGCGACGGCCAAGATCGGCGTGGCGACGGCGGACCTCTATCCGCAGATCCGCATCGGCGCCTCGGCGGGCTTCACCGGCATTCTCGATCACCTGGGCCAGGCGCCGACCGCGCACTGGGGCTGGGGCCCGGCGATTTCGTGGACGATTCCGACCAGCGGCACGCGCGCCCGCATCCACAACATGGAAGCCGGTGCAGAGGGTGCGCTGGCCCACTTCGACGGCGTGGTGCTGCGCGCGCTGCGCGAGACGCAAAGCGCGCTGTCCAGCTACACGCACGAACTCGAGCGAAACCAGGCGCTGCGCGACGCACGCGACAAGGCCGATGAGGCCGCCCGGCACAACCGGCTCCTGTATCAGGCGGGACGCTCGCCGTACCTGCAGAGCCTGGACGCGGACCGCACGCTGGCTAACAACGACGCCGCGCTTGCCGCCTCGGACGCGCAGATCGCCATGGACCAGATCAACCTGTTCGTGGCGCTGGGCGGGGGCTGGCAGGATGCACCGGCCGTGGCGAGTGCCCCGATAAATTAGCGTTGGAAAGTCGGAAAGCGCCGCCGCGGAAGCTGCTTGAATCCATCCGGGTTAGCCGGCGGTCTTCCTGGCGCTTTCCGTCCCTCGGCGGGCTTATAGCGCTCGTCGATGGCATCCTCCAATTGAAGCGGCACGCATAACTGGCGCCTATGGGCCCAGTCGCTTCGTCGTGCGCTATCGAAAGGGGCGGTTTCCTTTGCAACGGCGCTACCTCGCTTTTGGCGAGAATCATTTCACAAGCGAAATGATCCAGGTAAAGGTGCTCCATGGAAGTCAGCGCACTCATGCTCTCGCGCATTCAGTTTGCGTTCACGGTGTCGTTTCACATCATCTTCCCTTCGCTCACGATCGGGCTGGCCGCTTGGTTGACGCTCCTCGAGGGTATGTATCAGTTCACGCGGAAGGAAGTCTATCGACGCGTGTTCGATTTCTGGCTGAAGATCTTCGCCGTTGCCTTTGGCGTTGGCGTAGTTTCAGGTGTCGTGCTGGGATTCGAGTTCGGAACGAACTGGAGTGAACTGTCGCGCCTCTCCGGACCCGTGCAAGGTCCGTTGCTGACGTATGAGACTTTCACCGCATTCATGCTCGAAGCGTCGTTCTTCGGGGTGCTGCTGTTCGGGCGATCCAGGGTCAAGCCAGGCTTCTACTTGTTCTCGGTAGCGATGGTTGCGCTCGGGACGACGTTCTCAGCCTTCTGGATCATGGTCAACAACAGTTGGATGCAACACCCGGTTGGCTACGATTTTATAGATGCTCGCTTTGTCCCGACGGATTGGGCCGAGATCATCTTCAGTCCGGTCGTTTGGGTGCGCTTTCCTCATATGTTGTTGGCGTCGTACCTGACTGGCGCGTTCTGTGTCGCTGCGACTGGTGCCTGGTACACGCTGCGCAAACTCTGTGAGCCGGAAGCGAAGGTGATGCTACGGATGGGCCTGGCGCTGGCCACGGTTCTCATACCAGCGCAACTTGTGTTCGGGCACCTGGTCGGTGACTATGTACACGACGACCAGCCGGCAAAATTCGCTGCAATTGAGGGGCGTTGGCATGACGAGCAGCCTGCGGCAGAGGTGCTCATTGGATGGCCGGACGAAGAAAAGGAAACGAATCACTACGAAGTATCGATTCCGATTCTCGGAAGCCTGATTGCGACCATGACCACCGATTCGAAGGAGGTGGGGCTCACGAGTTTTCCAAAGGAGCAGCGGCCACCGGTATTGATTCCGTTTCTCGCATTTCGTGTGATGGTCGGCTGTGGGATTGCGATGCTGCTTATTGCGTGGCTCGGTAGCTGGTTCTCCTTCAGAAACAGCATCGAGGAAAAGAAGACGCTCCTGTGGGCAACCTATCTTTCGTTTCCCTTGCCGTTCGTGGCGATTCTGACGGGATGGTTCGCAGCAGAAGTTGGGCGACAGCCCTGGACCGTATGGGGGGTGCTGCGCACAGCAGACGCACTGACGCCGACGCTGACGGCTCGCGCGGCGGGCGCTTCACTGTTTGTCTTCGTTGTGACGTACTTGATTGTCTTCTCGTTCGGCACGTATTACGTCTACAAGCTACTCCGCAATGGTCCCGCTTCGATCGACCAGGACCGCGAGCCATCGGGAACGTCCAACAGACCGTTGGCAGTCGCTGCGGCGGAATCGTTTCGTGATTGATGAACTGACTACTCTGTGAGGCAACCATGATTACGTACTGGTCCGCAATCCTGGCCATCAGTATGCTCGTCTATGTGCTGCTCGATGGTCTTGACCTCGGTGTCGGCATGTTGTTTGGCACGACTCGGAATGAAGCACGAAGAAAGTCGATGCTGGCTTCAATCGCGCCGATTTGGGATGGTAACGAGACGTGGCTGATCGTGGCGGGCGTTGTGCTTTGGGGCGCATTCCCAATCGTCTATTCGACGTTGCTCGGTGCCTTCTACATTCCCGTCTGCGTCATGCTGGCGGGCTTGATCTTCCGCGGCGTTTCGTTCGAGTTCCGTGTCCATGCGCATCGTTCCAAGCCGGTGTGGGATTGCGGCTTAGTCGTTGGATCTCTCGTGGCAACGTTTATGCAAGGCGCGATGATTGGCGCGTTGGCAGAGGGTCTTCCCATCGAAAATGGGCGATTCATGGGCAACGATATGAGCTGGCTGAGCCCGTTCTCCGTAGTCGCCGGCATTGCGCTTTGCTTCGGCTACATGTTGCTCGGAGCGGGGTGGCTGGCGAAGAAGTGCGAGGGAGAGACGCGCGATGCCGCATTCAGGGCGATTCCTCGCTTGCTTGTCGTCGTACTCGTCTTGCTCATCGCACTCTTCTTCCACGCGTTGTACGCCAATTTTGCGGTCATGGCGCGATGGACGGAGCGTCCAGTGCTGTTCCTTGTACCGTTCGTTGGGTTGATCGCCGTGTTGATTGTCTGGCATGGGGCAAGAAGGGCGATGGATACTTCGGTATTCCTGGCGTCCGCAGCCTTGTTCGTGGTGGCATATGGGATGTTCGCCGTCTCGTTCTGGCCGTACATCGTGCCGTTCAGCATCACGATCAATGAGGCTGCTGCGCCGATGTCGAGCCTGTCGTTCATGTTCTGGGGGGCTGGTCTCTTTGTCTTCCCATTGATGCTGGCTTACACCCTGTGCGGCTACACGGTCTTCAAAGGCAAGGTTGACGTCACGTCCGAGCATTATTGAAGGCGCTACGCTATCTGACTGACGTCGAGCATCCTCAGTCAGATAGCGGCGAAGAAGAAGCGGGTMATTCCGGCACGATGTCGGGGCGGTCACGCGGGAACTGCGCCAGCGTTTCCGCGCTGATGTTCAACGTTTGCATGACCATCTCAGGCGGTGTATGCGTGAGCCAGTCGGACAGCGCCACCTCCGCAAAGTGGTCAGCCTTGAAGACCTCGACCATGATCAGGTCCGTGTTGCCGACATTCTGCACATAGTGACCGAGCCCCTTCTTCACGTAGCCGATATCACCCGCGTTGAAGTCGGCGGTCATCGCCTTGGGACCCGTATCGAAGACAGTCATGCGCCCTTTGCCCTTGATGTAGTACTGCCATTCGTCGGCGTTCGGGTGCCAGTGCAGCTCGCGCAGACCGCCCGGCACTACCGTGACCAGCGCCGCGGCCACATTCTGCGAGATTTTGAAGTTGCGGCTGTCCGCAATCTGTACATAGCCGCTGCGCGTCTTGCGCACCGGCGTGGACCCTGCCAGCGAAAACGTTACCGGAAGTGCGGGTGGACCTTTCTTCGAGGCGGAAGCACGTTGTGCTGCCGCGAGTGGTCCCGGCTCCTTGCCTTGGAAGATCCAGAGGTTGTCGACGGGAATATCCTTGAGCGATTCCACCGGAACGCCGAAATTAGCAGCCAGCACTTCAGGCGGCGTGTGAGCGAGCCAGTCCGTTACCAGCAGCGTGTTGAATTCGGACGCCATGCCGCTATCGAACGCAATCAGAAATTCCGCGCCGGTGGTGCCTGCTCCCTGCAGCGAATGCGGCAGCCCTGGCGGGAAGTACCAGAGGTCGCCTGCTTTGACGTCCTGCACCGATGAACGGCCTTCTTCATCAAGTGTCGTGATGCGGCATTTGCCGTCGAGCATGATGGCCCATTCGGCCTGCTGATGCCAGTGCATCTCGCGAATGCCGCCCGCCGAAAGCCGCATGTTCACGCCGGAGATGTCCTTGGAGATGGCAAAATCCTCCTGCGTGACTTCGCGTGCCCAGCCGCCGTTCTGGATACGCTTGTGCGCATTGTTGAACGACGACCAAAACTGCGGCATGCCGTTGACATCGGTGGCCGGCGCGTCCTGGGCGGACGGGAACTGCCGTGCCAGCATATCGTCCCGCGGGCCGGGATCGGTGAGGCCCTGCCGGTTGCGCGCGTTGATCGCCCCTTCAGGCGGACGGTCTGGATTGCCGAATGAAGCGGCATGAGCTGACGCAGCGGCGGCTGCAAACGCCGCGGTTGCCGTACCGATCATTACCTTTCGTCTGGACAAGTCAGTCATGATTTTTCCTTTGCATGGATAGGGAAGTCTCACGCGCGTCAGAAGCGCCCAAGGGACGGTGTTGGAGGGCCCGCCAGGCATCGCCGCCATGTCGGGCAAGAAGCCATCAGGCGCCGTTGTAGTTGATCTTCAGCGTCTGGTTATCCAGCGACGTTCGCACCTTGTCCGAGAGCTTCTTGGTGGGTGCTTTCCGGCATTCGTCAACCACGTGAGCGACCGTGCGCGGCGTGTCAACGACGATCTGGTCGTTCTCGCGCACGCCCAGCTTGTCTACGCTGGCGATCCAGTAGACCACCGCCGGCTTGTAGGTTTCGCTGACCGATAGGAACTCCTCGCAAGTCATCTTGAACGGCTTCACGGTCTTGACTTCGTCAGTGGCAGCAGAGGCGATGAGCGGGGCGGAAAGGGTGACGATAGCGAGGGAAAKAATCAGGCGTTTCATGCTGGCTCCTGGAAGCTTCGTTGGGATGGATCGACGTGAAGCGCAATCAGGAGAATGATCTCGTTCACGCCTGGGCCTATCGTAGAAGGTCGCGCAGGTGGGGGATTTTCGGAGCATGTCAGGCGTTTTCAAATCGCATGGCTATGCCTTCTTCGAGGCAGGGGAGGCCGTCGGGTGCAACAGCACTGGAATGGATTTTGAGGTTGGGGTATTGCAGACGTCCCCCACGCTGTCCAACGGTACCAGCGGGTTGGTTTCCGGATAGTAGGCGGCGATGCATCCGCGCGGAATGTCGTACGCCACCAGTCGGAATCCGTCGGCACGCCGCTCGACATCGTCGTGCCATACCGTGGTCATGTCGACCCAGTCGCCGTCGCGCAGGCCCAGCATTTCCAGGTCCGCCGCATGGATGAAGACCACGCGCCGCTGCCCGAAGACGCCGCGATAGCGGTCGTCCAGCGCATAGATCGTCGTGTTGTACTGGTCATGAGAACGCGTGGTCATCAGCGTCATCAACCGCTCGCCATAGCGGGCGCGGGCCTGGGCAATCGGTGTGTCCGGAGTCAGTGCGTTGACAATGAACTCCGCCCTGCCGGAGGGCGTGTGCCATTGCCGCTCGCGCGCGGGAACATACAGATGAAAACCACCGCGCATGGCGATGCGGGCGTTGTAGTGCTCGAAGCCGTCGATGACTTCCGCGATCTTGTCCCGAATGCGGGCGTAGTCCTGTGCGTACCAGAGCCAGTCGACCGTCTCGCTGCCCAGCGTTGCATGGCCCAAGTTGGCAATGATGGCAGTTTCGGACATCAGGTCGGGTGATGCGGGCTTGTTCATGCCAAAGGAGATGTGGACCTGCGAGACTGAGTCTTCCACGGTCACGCCTTGCGTAGCGCCGTCCTGCAGGTCAATCTCAGTGCGCCCCAGTGTCGGCAGGATCAACGCCTCTTTTCCATGGATAAGGTGGCTGCGGTTAAGCTTGGTGGCGATATGCACCGTCAGGTCGCATGCGCGCAGGGMGTCCCAGGTGCGCTCGGTATCAGGTGTAGCCGATGCAAAATTCCCGCCCAATGCGATAAAGACCTTCACGTCTCCCCGCAGCATCGCCTCGATGCTCTCCACAACGTCGTAGCCGTGTTCGCGCGGCGGATTAAAGCCGAAGGCTGCGCCGAGCTTGTCGAGGAAGGCCCCGGTCGGCTGCTCCTCGATGCCGACCGTCCGGTTCCCCTGCACATTGGAGTGGCCGCGAACGGGGCACAGGCCCGCGCCTTCGCGCCCGATATTGCCACGCAGCATCATCAGGTTGGTCAGCATCTGGATCGTCTGTACCGAGTGCTTGTGCTGAGTCAGGCCCATGCCCCAGGTACAGATCACGCGCTCGCCCCGGACATAGATGGTGGCCAGACCCTCGATCTCTTCGCGCGGTACGCCAGATTCGCGCTCGATGATGGGCCACGATTCGGCGCGCAGGTCGGCCGCGAATGGCGCGAAGCCGTGCGTGTGCTCAGCAATGAAAGCCGTGTCCAGTACGCGAGCCGTTCCATTGGTCAACGCTTCGTCGTCCAGTTCCAGCACGCGCTTCGCCACCCCCTTGATCAGCGCGTAGTCGCCGCCAAGTGTCGGACGCACGAACACCGAGCAGATCTTCGTCTCTGACATTGTCAGCATTTCGACCGGGCTCTGCGGGCTGGTGAAGCGCTCAAGCCCACGTTCGCGCAGCGGGTTAATTGATACCAGCGTGGCGCCCCGCTTGGCGCAGTCGCGTAGTTCGGAGAGCATGCGCGGATGGTTTGTGGCGGGATTCTGGCCAAACAGCAGGATCGTGTCGCAGGTCTCGAAATCATCCAGCGTGACTGTGCCCTTTCCGACGCCTACGGTGTGCGGCATGCCACGACTGGTGGCTTCGTGGCACATGTTCGAGCAGTCCGGAAAATTGTTGGTGCCCAGCATCCGTGCAAACAGCTGATACATGAAGGCGGCCTCGTTGCTCGCGCGCCCGGACGTGTAGAAAGCAGCCTGATTCGGGTCGGGCATGGCGCGCAGCCGGGTACCAATAAGGGAAAAGGCATTCTGCCAACTGATCGGGCGATACGTATCTGACGTTGCGTCATAGACCACAGGCTCGGTCAGACGGCCATGCTGCTCCAGCTCGTAGTCGGTCTCTCGCATCAGCGATTCCACCGTGTGATGCGCGAGGAATTCGGCCGTCACGCGCTTGCCGGTAGATTCAGCTGCCACGGCCTTGACGCCGTTCTCACAGAACTCGAACGTCGATGCGTGTTCGCGGTCAGGCCAGGCGCAGCCTGGGCAGTCAAAGCCGTCTGGCTGGTTCTGGCGGAACAGCATCGCGTAGTCACGGCCCGGCACGCGTTCCTTGATGAGGTTGATGGCGACATACTTCAGCGCGCCCCAGCCGGCGGCGGCGTGGGCATAGGGTTCGATGCGGGGCTTTGATTTGAAGGCCATGACTGGGTCTCCTGCCTTAAAGAGTTCGATGCCTTGTGATGGCCCGAGCGTAAAGGAGGAAGGATTGCGGCAATTGCGTCTTGCGGAGCCAGTTTCGTTTTCGCACGACATGCCGGAGGCCCGGAATGCCGCAGGCAAACCAAAGGATGAAGTGGCTCCACAAATTGCCTAGGCGAGAAAACCCAGGGACGAATGCGGTCGGTGTGCCGGGCGCTCAGTCGGCGTACTGGAGGAACGCGACGGTAATCAAAATCAGATTCAGGACGGCAAGGACAATCCAGCCGTACATCAGCAGCAGGCTTTCCTGTTCGCTCACGAGGGCCTCCGCGATGTCAGGGTGCGTTGGGGGCGCCGGTGCGGGGATGTGGTCGGGGGCAACGGCGAGGCGCTGCATCCAGGTTATTTGGCTTGTCATGGTCGGCTCCCGTGGAAGCAATCGATGTTGACTGGAATGCTAGGAGCCCGGTGCGGATGGCCACAATAGTCGCGTAGGTGGTGTCGCGTTAAACGAAGGTATGGGGGGGCCCCCTTCTTGCCAGCCGCATCCGGAACACGCCACCGCGCGTGACGCGCGGCAGGGCGCCTAGTGCTTCGGATGGCAGGCCGCCTTGCCGTCATGGCATCGGACCGGTGCCGGTGCTTTGGCCACAGCGCTGGCGGATGGCAGCACGCTGTAGTCGTAGCGATCGGCGGCAAACGGGCTGGTGGCTGGGTCGGTGGCATGGGCGGCCACGGTACCGAGCAGGCAGGTGGCGGCTAGAACGGAGCGGAACAGGGTCGAACGCATGGAGATTCTCCAGTGGGACTGCGATGGATCTGCGGTTCAAGCGCCGATCAGCATGGCGCCGGCCCCGCAAACAGGCGGGTGCCGTCTTGGGTAATGATGTAGCGCATATCTGTCTTCCTGAGGAGTGAGTGAGACTTGAGAATACGGCCCGCGGGCGTAGGGCCATTGTGCGCGGCCGGCGGAGGTGTCGTATATGCACGTCGACCCCGGTGACGCCCGCCGCTCGCCGAGGCGCTGGGCATCATCGGCTTGAAGCGGGGCATGGGCGTCCGGGCAGCGCCAACAGAGCATCAGCCTCAGTCTGAGGCCGGCGTGCTTGCCTCGGCGGGCTCGCCCGTCTTCCCATCCTTTCTATCCCATCCCCCACCCAGCGCCCGGAACAGCGAGACGCTGGCCGTCAGCTGGCGCCGGTGCACGGCTTCCAATGCGCGGGCGTCGGTCAGGGCGGTGGCCTGCGCCACGTTGACGTCCAGGTAGGCGGAGGCGCCCTTGCGGTAACGCTCGGTGGCCTGCTGCAAGGCGCGGTMGGATGCCGTGACGGCGGCCCGCTGGCTGGCGGCTTCCTCGTCGAGCAACCGCAGTGCCGCGTAGTTGTCTTCCACATCCTGCACGGCATTGAGCACGGTCTGGCGGTAATCCGCCGCGCTGGCGTCGAACTGGGTGCGGGCGCTGTCCACGCCGGCCTGGCGCTTGCCGCCATCGAAGATCGTCGCGGCCAGTGACGGGCCGACGGCCCAGAAGCGGCTCGGCGCCGTCAGCCATCCCGCCAGGCCGGAACTTTCCAGTCCGCCGTTCAGGTTCAGCATCAGCGTCGGGAAGAAGGCCGCGCGTGCCACGCCGATCTGCGCGTTGGCGGCGGCCACCCGGCGCTCCGCCGCTGCGATGTCCGGACGGCGTTGGAGCAGTGTGGCCGGCACGGCCGCCGGCGTGGCGGGCAGGGCGATGCTGGTCTCACCCGGATTCGACGTGGCCACCGGCAGGGTAAAGGTGCTCGCCGGCTCGCCCAGTAGCGTGGCCAGTGCATGCATCAGCTGCGTACGCGCCAGTTGCAGGTCGGTCAGCTGGGCGCGCGTGCCTTCCACGCGCGCCTTCGCCTGGGCGACATCGCTTTCCGCCGCAATGCCGCCCAGGTAGCGGTTGGTCACCAGTTGCAGCACCGATGCGTAGGCGTCCACGGTCTGCTGCAGCAGCGCCGCCTCGCGGTCGAGCKATCGGATGCCGAAGTAGTCGATGGCGGCTTCCGCCAACAGGCTCAGGCGGACGGCGGCCACATCGTCGGCGCTGGCCTGCAGGCGGGCCTTCGCGGCGTCGACGTTGTTGCCGATGCGGCCGAACAGGTCAGGTTCCCAGGTGGCACCGAGACCAATCAGGTGATCGGGCGTGGTCCTGCCGGCCAGCGAATGGCCCAGCACGTTGGCTGACAGGTGTGTACTCGTGACGCTGGCGGCGGCGCCGACGGTGGGGAAGTAGTCGGCGCGGGCGGCAGCCACCTGCGCGCGCGCATCGCGCAGCAGGGCCATGGACTTGAGCAGGCTCTGGTTCGAGACGTCAATGCGTGCCAGTAGGGCGTCGAGTGTGGCGTCATCGTAGGCGCGCCACCAGTCCGACGCGATGGCGTCCTGGTGCTGGACAGCCTCGGCTTCCTGATAGGTGGCCGGCAGCGGCATCGCCGGCACTTGGTACGGCTCGGTGGCGCATCCGGCCAGCCAGGCGCAGGCCAGCACGACGGCGGTGTGCCTGATGGAAGGCCTGGTGGTGCGCTTCGTGTCCCGCTTCATCTTCCGGTCGCCGCTCATGCCGCGTCCCCCTTGGCGGGGGCGGCCACGCGCACGGGCATGCCGGAGACGATGCCGTCGCCGGGGTTGACGACGACCCGGTCGTTCTCCTGCACGCCACTTAGTACCTCCACATGCGAACCGAAATCTCGACCGAGTGCGACCTGACGAATCGTCAGCTTGTTTTCAGCATCCACAACGGCCACCGCAGGGCCACTGGCGGGAAACATCAACGTATTGGCTGGCAGATCCAGGCCCGCATGGGCGCTGCCCACTTCCAGATGCACCTGGGCGTAGGTGCCGGGCAGGATACGGCCGTCCTGGCTGTCGACGTCAAGCTCCACGCGCAGGCTGCGCGTGATGGAGTTGATCGCACCGGCCGTGCGCGTAACGGTGGCGGGGTAGCGTTGTCCCGGCGCTTGCGGCAAAGTCAGCCAAGCGCGCGTGCCCGGCACCGTTGCCGCGCTGACATCCTGGGGGACCTGAGCATAGACGCGCAGCCGCGTGCCGGCCGAGATATGGAATAGTTCGCGGTCCTGGCTCGGTGCGCTACCCGCGTCAATCAGCGCCCCCGTATCGACATTGCGTGCGGTAATCACGCCATCAAACGGCGCGCGGATCTGCATGTAGCTGGCCAGTTGTGCCAGCCGCGAAGTATTTGAGCGTGCCGCGGCCAGCAAGGCCGCCTTGGCATGCATGTCGGCGACTTTCTGGTCGGTTTCCTGCTGCGCGACGGAGTTAGTCGCCTGCAGGTCCTGCCAGCGCTTGGCCGTGGTGCTGGCCAGCTGGTAGTTGGCGGCCGCTGTTGCTTCGTCGGCGCGAGCCTGGCGCAACTGGTCGGATACCTCGGGCGCATCAATCTCCGCTAGCAACTGGCCAGCCTTCACCGAGGTGCCGATGTCGGCGTACCAGCGCCGCAGATAGCCGTTGACGCGCGCATGGATGGCGGCATCGTCGTAGGCCTGGACATCGGCTGGCAGGGTGATATCGCGCACGGCTGCAGCATTTCGGGGGGACACCACACTGACGACAGGAATTTCCGCGCTTTTGGCGCGCAACTGCAAAGCGCCAAAGCTGTGCCAGCGTGGGAAGATCCCGGCAGTAAGGGCTGCTGCGACGCAAAGCCCCGATACCGCCAGTATGGCGAGGCGTGACCGGCTACGTGGCGCCGAGGCCGTAGTACGAGGTTTGCTATGTGTCATGCCAGGTCTTCTCGAAGCGTGGCGGAGTCGTCGACTCGGGTGCGGCCCGCCATCCAGTCATGCAGGGTGGCAAAGAACACTGGCACGAGTACCAGCGTTGCGGTTGTGCCAAATGCCAGGCCGCCAATCACGGTGCGACCGAGCGGCGCATTCTGCGCGCCCGCACCACTTGTCGCCAAAGCCATCGGCACCATGCCGAACAGCATGGCCAGCGCCGTCATCGCCACAGGGCGGAAGCGGCTGAAGCCAGCTTCCCATGCTGCATCCACGGCAGATTTTCCGCCTGCCATCCCTTCGCGCGCGTGGCTTATCACGAGGATGCTGTTAGCCGTCGCGATGCCAACGCAGATGATGGCCCCCGTGAGCGCGGGAACACTGATGGTGGTATCGGTCGCAAATAACATCCATGCCATGCCAGAGAGTGCTACGGGAAGTGCGCCAACGATGGCAAGTGGATCGAGCCACGACTGGAAGTTCACGACCATCAACAGGTAGACCAGCACGATGGCAGCAGCCAGGCCGGCCAGCAGGCCTGCAAACGATGCATGCATTGTCTGCACCTGGCCGCGGACAACGATGTCTGAGCCAGCCGGCAACTGATCGTGCGCCTTGCTGACGATACGCTGCACATCGTTGGCCACCGAACCCAAGTCGCGACCCCGTACTGCAGCGAACAGATCGAGTACTGGTTGCACGTTGTAATGCGAAACCACACCTTGCTGACTGGAGCGCGTGATGGTGCCGAACTGGCCAAGCTGCCCAGCGCCACCTTGCTGCACAGTGTCAGCGCCCAGGCCAAGTGGAATGCTCGACAGCGTTTGCAGCGAGTCCATTGCATACTGCGGCACCGATACGGCCACCTGATAACTGACGCCGTTCTTGGGGTCAAGCCAGAAGTTGGGCGCTGTTTGGCTGCTGCCGGACAGGGAGATCAGCAGGTTCTGCGCCACTTCGCGTTGGGACAGCCCCGCCTGCAGGGCACGTGTGCGGTCAACATTGAGACTCAGGGCAGGCTGGTCGCTCGGCTGTTGGAGGTGCAGGTCGGTCAGTCCGGGCACGCCTGCCAGGCTGCGCATCAGTTGATCGGCCACTTTGCGGTTGCCTTCCAGGTCTTTCCCGACTATTTGGATGTCGATAGGCGCAGGCAGGCCGAAATTGAGGATCTGGCTGACCATGTCGGCCGGCAGAAACGAAAAGCTGACCCCGGGAAAGTTCTTCCGCAGGGCCGCGTCGAGCTGTTMGACCAGCGCGCCAGAACGGCCGGCATCGGGCTTCAGCGACACCAGGATCTCCGCGTCGCCGGTGCCAATCGGCAGCGCAGAATCGTAGGTCAGGTTAATGCCGCTGACGGGCAGGCCAATGTCGTCGACGATGCCGGCCACGTGGGTGGGTCCGATGACCAGGCGGACCTCATTTTCCACTTCATCTACGATACGCGCCGTTTCCTCGATGCGCGTGCCGGTGCGTACCCGCATATGCAGTCGGATCTCGCTGCCTTCGATGGTGGGAAAGAAATCCTGGCCCAGGAACGGCACAAGCGTCATCGACACCAAAAAAACTAGCGCGAAGAACGAAACGGTACGGCGTGGCGCAGCCAGCGCAGCGCGCAGCAGGCGCGAATACGAAAGCCTCACCCGTTCGAATCTCGCGTCAAATCTCGTATGAACCGCGCTGAACCAGCTGGCCAGGCGTCCGCCCTTGGGCCGCTGCGCATTTTCGCCGCGCAGTAGATAGTGCGCCAGCGTGGGAATGAGCGTGCGGGAAAGGAAGTAGGACGCCATCATCGCAAACACCACTGATTCGGCCAGGGGCACGAACAGGTAGCGAGCGACGCCGCTGAGTAGGAACATCGGCAGGAACACGATGCAGATGCACATCGTGGACACCAGCGTGGGCAGTGCGATTTCTCCCGAACCGTCAAGGATGGCCTGCTCGAGTGGCTTGCCTGTCTCGCGATGATGGGCAATATTTTCGATTGCCACGGTGGCGTCATCTACGAGTACGCCCACGGCAAGCGCGAGCCCGCCCAGCGTCATGATGTTCAAGGTCTGCCCCAGCGCCGCCAGGGCGATGAGTGCTGCCAGTACCGATAGCGGAATCGTGATGGCAATGATCAGCGTGGCGCGCCAGCTACCCAGGAACAGCAGGATCATTGTGGCTGTCAGGCAGGCGGCCACCAGCGCCTCGTGCAGCACACCGTCGATCGCCGACAATACGAACACTGACTGGTMCGAGAGGGGTTGCACGTGGAGCGACTTCGGCAGTCCTGAAAGAATGTGCGGCAGCAGGGCCCGGATCTGCGAAACGACGGTCAGTGTTGAGGCACTGCCAGTCTTCTCGATTTCCAGCAGCGCGGCTCTCTTGCCGTCATGCCGCACCACATTGGTCTGGGGCGCGTAACCATCGTGGACCTGCGCCACGTCGCGAACATAGACCGTGCCGTTGGGGCCGCTGCGGACCGGCAAGTCGTTCAACGCGGCTACGGTCTGCGTACTGCCATTGAGATCTACCCGGTATTCCAGCGAGCCAATCTTGGCGGTGCCGCCAGGCAAAACCAAATTCTGCGCGTTGATCGCGCTCACGACATCGACTGGAGCCAGGCCGCGTGCCTGGAGTGCCGGTACATTAAGGTCCACCGTCACCTGGCGTACTTTGCCGCCGTAGGGAAGCGGCACTGACGCGCCCTCTACTGTGGCCAGTTGGGTGCGGATAAAGCTGTTGCCCAGGTMGTACAGTTCCTGCTCCGGCAGCGTGTCGCTGCCTAGCGCCAGGCGCAGGATTGGTACCGTAGAGGCGTTGTAGCTAAGGACAAGGGGTGGCGTGGCGCCCGGMGGCATCTGCTTGAGAATCGATTGCGCGCCGGCCGTGGCTTGAGCAATCGCCCGGTTGATGTCAGCGCCGGGGTGGAAGAAGACCTTGATGACGGCCACCCCCGGTAGCGACTGCGACTCGATGTGCTCGATATTGTCGACGTCGGTGGTCAGGGAACGCTCGTATTCCGTGACGATACGTTGCGCCATGTCTTCGGCAGACAAACCGTTGTAGCTCCAGACCACGCTGACCACCGGAATGTCGATCGACGGAAAAATGTCCGTAGGCATGCGCAGGATGGAAACCATCCCACCAAGCAACAGCAGAATGGCTAGCACAACGAAGGTATAGGGCCGGCGTAGTGCAAGCCTGACGATCCACATGTTCGTTTTCCTGGTTCACCTGTCCCGATTGAAGGCAAAGTGAGTCTAGAAAGAAATGGCCGCAGGACTATTTCGGAAACTGGCGGCGCTTTTCTGTTCGAACTGTCGAGATATGCAACTTTTGAAAAGCGCAACGTGCCGACGATGAGTGCGAGCCACCCGACCGGCAAGGCACATTGAGGTAAAGTTTCGTCCCGGCCGCGTCCATCCGACGCGGCCTTGCCGCCGCCGATCCGCGCGAGGTGTCGGAGTTCAACGACTACGTGCAGCCGAACGCCGCGCTGGACGCGGGCGATCTGGAGGCCAACAGCTTCCAGCATCAGCCGTACCTGGACAGCCAGGTCAAGCAGCGCGGCTACAAGATGGTCAGCGTGGGCTACACCTATATCTCGCCGCTGGGCGTGTACGCGCAGAAACTGAAGTCGCCGAAGGACCTGCCGCAGGGCGCCAAGGTGGCCGTGCCGAACGACCCGTCGAACGAGAACCGCGCGCTGCTTTTGCTCGCCGCACAGGGCGTGATCAAGCTGAAGCCGGGCGTGGGCACCAACGGCGTGAACGCTACGCCGCTGGACGTGGCCGAGAACCCCAAGAAGCTCAAGATCGTGGAACTGGACGCCGCCCAGCTGGCGCGCGCCCTGCCTGATGTGAGCGCCGCGGTGATCAACACCAACTACGCGCTCGCCGCCGGCCTCCAGCCGACCAAGGACGCCATCGCCATGGAAGACATCCGCAGCCCGTACGCGAACATTATCGTGGTGCGCACGCAGGACAAGGACAAGCCGTGGGTCAAGAAACTCGTGGCGGCGTACCAGTCGGAAGACGTGCGCCAGTTCATGAAGGAAAAGTACAAGGGCGCGATGGTGCCGTCGTTCTGATCGGCACTTCATCTATCCATACTCGATTTCCTTCGTTCGCCCTCGGCGGCGACGGCGCTAAGGTAGGGGTCGATCCAAACGGAGAACCACCAGTGGCTACCCCCCTCAAAGTCGTCGCCGTCAATGGCAGTGTCCACCAGCCCTCGCGCACGCGTGTGCTCGTGGAGGCACTGCTGGAAGCGCTGGAAGAACGGCTCGTGCTCGACACCCGCATCGTCGACCTGAGCGAGATTGCCCGCCCGCTGGGTGGCGCGCTGTCGCGCKAGGAACTGCCTGCCGAGATCGAGGCGCAACTGGCGGACATCGAGTCGGCAGACCTGCTGATCGCCGCCGCGCCGGTCTACCGGGGCTCGTTCCCGGGCCACTTCAAGCATCTGTTCGATCTGGTCGGGATGAACGCGCTGGTGGATACGCCGGTGCTGCTGGCCGCCACGGGCGGCAGTGACCGGCACGCACTGGTGCTGGAGCACCAGTTGCGCCCGCTGTTCGGCTTCCTGCAGGCGCTGACGCTCCCGATTGGCGTGTATGCCTCGACGGCTGATTTCGACGGCTATCAGGTCGGCAATGGCCCGCTGCAGGAACGCATCCGCCTCGCGGCKGATCGTGCGGCGCCGCTGTTCGCCAGCCACGCGCGCCAGTTGCTGCGCGTGGCCTGACCTGGCCTGATTTGGCCCGGCTCGGGTTCAGATTCCGAGAAGCTTCTTCGCCTCGCCGAGCGACTTCATCGAGGCGTCGTGATCGCCGGCCTTGTGCTGCGCTTCGCCGTCGGCGCGCAGCTTCTGGACCTTGGTCATGTCGGCCTGCGACAGCGCCGGCTTGGTCGCCAGTTTCGCGTCGATGGCCTTCATCTCATTGGGACAGTTATGCGCCAGCGCGGCACCGCTCGCGAAGAGCAGGCCCAGCGCCAGGGCGATGTGACGTGAAGTGCCCATGGCAGGCTCCTTCATACGGGGATGGGGAGCCTTCAGGATAGTGCACCGCGATCAGTCTGCAATGGCTGGCGGCAGCCGGCTGCCCACCCAGTCGCGCGCCTGCTCGTAGGCGGCGGCGAGTTGCAGCACGGCCAGGTCGTCGCGCGGGCGGCCAATCAGCTGCATGCCCATCGGCAACCCCTCCGCATTGAACCCCACCGGCACGCTGATGACTGGCGAGCCAGACAGCGTCCACGCCACCACCACCTCCATCCAGCGGTGATAGGTATCCATCTGCCGGCCGGCGATGGATGTCGGCCACGGCTGCTTCACATCGAACGGGAACACCTGCGCCGTAGGCACCGCCACATAGTCGAACGTGGCGAAGGTGCGTTGCAGCGCGTTGTACCAGGCCGAGCGCTCCGTGCTGGCGGTGTAGAGGTCGCTGGCGGTCTGGTTCAGCGCGCCTTCGATCTCCCAGATGGCCTCTGGCTTCAGCTGCGCGCGCGTGGCCGGGTTGCGGTAGAGCGTCATGCGGGCGTTGCCGACGAGGAAATGGCGATGGGTCAGCCAGGTCTGCCAGATTTTCTCGGGCGGATAAGGGGCGCCGATAGCTTCCACGCTGACGCCGAAATCCGGGAAGAAGCGCAGTGCCTGCTCGCACAGCGGCAGGATGCCGTCTTCCATCGGCAGGTAGCCGCCCCAGTCGCCCAGCCACGCCACGCGTTTGCCGTTCAGGTCGGCGCGCAGCACGTCCGTGACGTTCGCGGGCGTGAGCGAGGCCAGCACCGGGTCGGCTGGAAGCGCCTGCGGGGTGCGCGCGTCGGGGCCGGCCTGCGTGGCCAGCAGCAGGGCAAGGTCCGCCACCGTGCGTGCCATCGGGCCTTCGCAACCGAGCTGCGACAGGAACAGTTCCGGCGTGGGGCCGTAGGGCACGCGGCCCGCCGAGGGCCGGAAGCCGAATACGTTGCAGTAGCCGGCCGGGTTGCGCAGCGAGCCGCCGAAGTCGCTGCCATCCGCCACGGGCAGCATGCGCAGCGCCAGTGCCGCCGCCGCGCCGCCACTGCTGCCGCCCGCCGTGCGCGTGGCATCGTAGGGATTCAGCGTGGCGCCGTACACCGGGTTGAACGTCTGCGAGCCCAGCCCGAACTCGGGCGTGTTGGTCTTGCCGATCAGGATCGCCCCGGCGCGCCGCGCGCGCTCGACCACGATGGCATCGATCGTCGGCACATTGTCCTTGTAGATCGGCGAGCCGAACGTCGTGCGGATGCCGCGCGTCATCGCCAAATCCTTGGGCGCCTGCGGCATGCCGTGCATCCAGCCTGCGGAGCGGCCCGCCGCCAGCGCCTCGTCGGCCGCGGCGGCCTCGGCCATCAGCGCCGCTTCGTCCCGCATGGCCACGATGGCGTTGCTGCCCGGATTGACCTGCGCGATATGGGCCAGGTAGGCGGCCATGACCTGCCGGCACGACACCTCGCCCCCGTGGATGGCCTGCGACAGCGCCCGCGCGGACAGCATGACGATGGGATCGGCGGCGTAAGGCATGGCGGGCTCGGTGTCAGCGTCAGAGTTGGGCGGCGTGATGCCGGATATGGTCGGCCATGAACGTCTGGATGAAGTAGTAGCCGTGGTCGTAGCCGGCGTGCCGTCGCAGCGTCAGCGGCTGGCCGGCGACCTTGCAGGCGGCCTCGAACGCTTCCGGATGCAGTTGCTCCTCGAGGAAGCGGTCGGCCAGACCCTGGTCGATCAGGATGCCGGCGGGGAAGGGCGGCGCGTCCTGCCCGGTCATCAGTTCGCTGGCGTCGTGCTCGGCCCAGCGCACCGGATCGTTGCCGAGGTAGCCGCTGAAGGCCTTGATGCCCCACGGGCATTTCATCGGCGCGGCAATCGGCGCGAAGGCGGACACCGAGCGGAAACGGTGCGGATAGCGCTGCGCCAGCACCAGCGCCCCGTGGCCGCCCATCGAATGGCCGAAGATGCCCACGCGCGCGGCATCGCCGGGCAATTCGGTGGTGGCGATGGCGAACAGCTCGCTCGCCACGTAGCTCTCCATATGCCAGTGCATGTGCCACGGCGCCTCGACGGCATCCACGTAGAACCCCGCCCCCACGCCGAAGTCCCACGAATCGGCCTCGCCCGGCGCGTTGGCGCCGCGCGGGCTGGTATCGGGCGAGATCAGCATCATGCCGTGCTCGGCGGCGTAGCGCTGGGCGTCGGCCTTGATCGGGAACGTTTCCTCGGTGCAGGTCAGCCCGGCCAGGTAGAACAGCGCCGGCACGCGCGTGGTGCCCGTGCCCAGCGCTTCCTTCGGCAGGAACACCGAGAACCGCATCGGCAGCCCGATGGCGGCCGAGTGGTGCCGGTAGAAGCGCTGCACGCCGCCGTGGCAGCCATGCTCGGCGAGCAGTTCCAGGTCGGTCTGCATCAGTACAGCACCACCGAGCGGATCGATTCGCCGCGCTTCATCAGGTCGAAGCCTTCGTTGATGCGCTCCAGCGGCAGCGTGTGGGTGATCAGGTCGTCGATGTTGAGCTTGCCTTCCATGTACCAGTCGACGATCTTCGGCACGTCCGTGCGCCCGCGTGCGCCGCCGAATGCCGAACCCTTCCACTCGCGGCCCGTCACCAGCTGGAACGGGCGCGTCGAGATTTCCGCGCCGGCTTCCGCCACGCCGATGATGATCGACTTGCCCCAGCCCTTGTGGCAGCACTCCAGCGCCTGGCGCATGACCTGCGTGTTGCCGATGCACTCGAACGAGTAGTCGGCGCCGCCGTCGGTGAGCTGGACGATGTGGTCCACCACGTTCGGCACGTCCTTGGGGTTGACGAAGTGGGTCATGCCGAACTTGCGCGCCATCGCCTCTCGGCCCGGGTTCAGGTCCACGCCGATGATCTTGTCAGCGCCGACCATCTTGGCCGCCTGGATCACGTTCAGGCCGATGCCGCCGAGGCCGAACACCACTACGTTGGCACCGGCTTCCACCTTGGCCGTGAACAGCACGGCGCCCACGCCGGTCGTCACGCCGCAGCCGATGTAGCAGACCTTGTCGAACGGGGCATCCGGGCGGATCTTGGCCAGCGCGATCTCCGGCACCACGATGTGGTTGGCGAAGGTGGACGTGCCCATGTAGTGGAAGATCGGCTTGCCGTCGATCGAGAAGCGCGAAGTGCCATCCGGCATCAGCCCCTTGCCCTGCGTGGCGCGGATGGCCTGGCAGAGGTTGGTCTTGCGCGACAGGCAGAACTTGCACTGGCGGCATTCCGGCGTGTAGAGGGGAATCACGTGGTCGCCCGGCTTGAGCGAGGTCACGCCGGGGCCGACGTCGGTGACGATGCCGGCGCCCTCATGGCCCAGGATGGCCGGGAAGATGCCTTCCGGATCGGCGCCCGAGAGCGTGTAGTAGTCGGTATGGCAGATGCCGGTGGCCTTGATTTCCACGAGCACCTCGCCGGCGCGCGGGCCGTCCAGGTCGACATCTTCGATGGTCAGCGGGGCGCCGGCTTTCCAGGCGATGGCGGCTTTGGTCTTCATGGGGGGCTCCTAGGCAAGCGTGTGGGGGCGGCGCGCGTGGCGCGCGAACAGGCCACGACTATACGGCCATCGGCGGCGCGMGGCCAGACGGATGCTCGATTATCGGCCGCCCGGCGCGCCGCGCGCGAGCACCGTGGACGCCTCCCCGGCGGGTGTCAGCTGGCCTTCGTGCCGCCGACCCAGCCACCAGCCCAGCCAGGCCCACGCGATGGCCAGCACCGCGCCGGCCAGCGCCACGGAGGCGGGATGGCCGGAGATGGCGTCGATGGCGGTGCGCACCCAGGCGCTCACCGCGTCGCCCGCGCGATACACCGCCGTGTCGATGACGTTCTTGGCCTTGTACTTGGTTTCCGGGTCCACCACGGTGAACAGCATCTCGCGCCCGGGGCGCAGCAGCGCGTACTCGCCCACGCGCCGCACGATCATCGCGCCGGCCAGCACCGCGAAGGTCGGCCAGACCGCCAGCGCCAGGAAGCCGAGGGTCACCAGCACAGGCACCCCGGTCAGCAGCGCGGTCACGCCGTAGCGCCGCGCCACGCGGCCCGAAAAGAACAGCTGGATCACGATGGTCAGCGCCTGCACCGTGGCATCGAGCGCGCTGAAGACTTGTGTCTGCTGCGCGCGCGACGGATACGCGGCGGCCACCAGCTTGGCCTGCTCGAAGTACAGGAAGGTGCTCGCCGTGGCGAGCAGGATCACGAACACGCTGATGCCGAGCAGGTAGCGCGAGCGCGCCACGAGCACCAGCCCCGCCCACAGCCCGCCACCGACCGGCTCGGCCGGGTCCTGCCCCGCACCCGTGCTGCCCACACCGGCCATCCCTGCCCCCGAGCGGCGTCGCCAGCCGAACAGGAAACCCACGCCGKGCAGCGTGGCGGCCAGCAGCGCCGCCGACAGCACCATCAGCCCCGTCAGCCCGATGCTTCCCACCAGCCAGCCGCCCAGCAGCGGACCCGCCAGCCCGCCGGCGCTGGCGCCCGCCGCCAGCAGCGCGAACAGCCGCTTGGCCTGATCGGGACGGAACACGTCGGCCATCAGGCTCCACGCCACCGACACCACGAACAGGTTGAAGACCGAGAGCCAGACATAGAACACGCGCGCCAGCCACACGTTGTCCGGCATCGCCCGCGTGGCAAAGGCAAAGCCAAGCAGGTTGGCGATGAAGAATGCGTAGACCCACGGCACGAAGCGTCGACGGGGCAGCCACTTGCAGCAGGCGCCGTAGAACGGGATGGCCACCAGCATCACCACGAAGGTGGCGGTGAACAGCCATTGCAGGTTCTGCACGCCGCCGGCGATGCCCATGGTCTCGCGCACGGGGCGCAGCATGAAGTAGCTGGCGAACAGGCAGAAGAAGAACAGGAAGCCCGCCACCACGGCGGGGGCTTCGCCGGGGCGCATGCCGAGGCCGCGTTGCAGCGGACGGGCCGCGTCAGGCTGGGGCAGGGGCGGGGGCGTAGCCATGGCCGGCGCTCAGGCCAGCGCGGCGGCAATGCGGGCCCGCTCGCGCGTATCGGGCATGCGGCCGAACGCCGCGCCGAGGTTGTCGGCCATATTGCGCGGCTTGGAGGTGGCCGGGATGGCCGCCGTCACCGCCGGGTGGCTGACCACGAACTTCAGGAACAGCTGTCCCCAGGTGGTGCAGTCCACCTCGCCGGCCCAGTCGGGCACCGGCTTGCCTTTCACCGCGCTGAATAGCCGCCCATCCTGGAACGGCCGGTTGACCAGCACCGCCACGCCGCGCTCCTCGCACAGCGGCAGCAGCGTCTTCTCGGCGTTGCGCTCGCMCAGCGAGTAGTTGATCTGGAGGAAATCCATCTTTTCCTGCCGCAGGATCTGCGCCAGGGTGTCGTGCGAGTCTTCCCGATAGTGGGTGATGCCGATATAGCGGGTCTTGCCGGCTTCCTTCTGCTGGCGCAGCCAGCGCAGGTTGTTCTGCCAGTCGATCAGGTTATGCACCTGCAGCAAATCCACGCTGTCGACGTGGAGATCGGACAGCGACCGGGCGAACTGCGCCGGCACCTGCGCCACGCTGGTAGAGACCTTGGTCGCCAGGAACACCCGMTGGCGGGCCTTGGCGGCTTGCAGGAGGTCGCCGGTGACGGCTTCCGCGCTGCCGTAGCTGGGCGCGGTGTCCACCACGGCGCCGGGAATGCGCTGCAGCAACAGCGCCATGACCTCGGTGAGCGGGGTGCGTTCGTCAGCGCCGGTGCCCACGTTGAAGGTATCGGCCGTGCCCATGCCGATGACCGGCAACTGCACATTGGTGCCCGGGATCTTGCGCCGCATCGGCGCCTCCATGGTGGCGGCATGAGCGGCTGCATGAGCGGCTGCATGAGCGGCGGCCAGGGCAGGGGTGGCCGGYAAGGCGGCCAGCGCGGCGGAAAGTCCCAGGAAGGTGCGGCGGTCGATCGGCATGGCAATGTCCCTCGCGGTCGGGTTTCAGGACGTTAGCGCGTGGCCGGGGCGATGTAAACCAGACAACAGGCCAACATCGGGCACGGGCGGGTGGGGCCCGATTGCAAAAAAGCGGCGCACACTGAACAATCCGGCGGCAACCCTGAAAACGGAGGACGACCCCGGTGATCGCGAGTTTCCTTGGCGTGCTGTTCGACGGCCTGGCGTACGGCAGCCTGCTGTTCCTGATCAGCATTGGCCTGTCCGTGACCATGGGGCTGATGAACTTCGTCAACCTGGCCCATGGCGCCTTTGCCATGCTCGGCGGCTATGTGGCCGTGGTGCTGATGAACCGCGCCGGCGTGCCGTTCCTGGCGGCGCTGCCGCTGGCCTTCCTGGGCGCGGCGGCGGTGGGCTGGCTGCTCGAGCGCACGCTCTATCGGCGCCTGTACCGGGCCAGCCACCTCGACCAGGTGCTGTTTTCCATCGGCCTGACCTTCATGGCGATGGCCGGCGCCACGTGGCTGTTCGGCCCCGGCCAGCAGCCGGTGGCGCTGCCCGAGTTCCTGATCGGGCAGGTGCAGGTGGCCGGGATCGACCTGGGCGCCTATCGGCTGTTCCTGATCGGTGTGGTGGTGGTGATCACGCTGGCGCTGGGGTGGCTGGTGGCGCGCACGCGCTTCGGGGCGCAGGTACGGGCTGCCGTCGATCACCAGCAGGCCGCGCGCGGTCTCGGCATCAACGTGGAGCGGGTGTTCAGCCTGACGTTCGCGCTCGGCTCGGGGCTGGCCGGCCTTGGCGGCGGACTGGGCATCGACGTGCTCGGGCTCGATCCCGCCTTCCCGCTCAAATACATGGTGTATTTCCTGCTGGTAGTGGCCGTGGGCGGCGCCGGCTCCATCCGCGGCTCGCTGCTCGCGGCGATCGTGCTTGGCGTGGCGGACGTAGCCGGCAAGTACTACGTGCCGGCGGTGGGCGCGTTCGTGATCTACGCGATGATGGTCGTGCTGCTGGTGGCCTTCCCGGCCGGCCTGTTCGGGAGGCGCGCATGAAATCCGTCCTGCGTACCGATCAAGCCGTCCAGCCGGCGGCGGCCCAGCGCCACCGCCTGCCCGATGGCCGCTGGCATCCGGCCGAAATCGTCTTCTGGCTCGCCCCGGTGGCGGTGTTCTTTCTCCTGCCCGACTACCTGATCCTCGGCAGCCAGATCCTGATTACCGGCCTGTTCGCGCTGTCGCTGGACCTGATCCTCGGCTATGCCKGCATCGTCTCGCTCGGCCACGCGGCCTTCTTCGGGCTGGGCGCCTATACGGCGGGCCTGCTGGGCGCGCACGGCTGGGGCGAGCCGATTTCCGGCCTGCTGGCCGCCGGCGCCGTGGCCGGGCTGGCGGGCTGGCTGTGCAGCTTCCTGGTGGTGCGCGGCGGCGACCTGACCCGGCTGATGGTCACGCTCGGCATCGGCCTGATGCTGTTCGAGGCCGCCAACAAGGCCGCTTTCCTGACCGGCGGGGTCGATGGGCTGTCCGGCGTGACCATGGGCAAGGTGCTCGGGCTGTTCGAATTCGACCTGTTCGGCAAGACGGCCTATCTATATAGCCTCGTGGTGACCTTCCTGCTGTTCTTGACGGTGCGCCGGATCGTGGCGTCGCCGTTCGGGCTGTCGCTGCGCGGCGTGCGCGAGGGCGTGCGGCGCATGCCGGCGCTGGGCGCCAACGTGCCGCGCCGGCTCGGGGCGGTGTTCGCGGTGTCGGCGGCGGTGGCCGGGGTGGCCGGCGGACTGCTGGCCCAGACCACGCAGTTCGTCGGGCTCGATGTGCTGGGCTTCCCGCGATCGGCCGAGCTGCTGGTCATGCTGGTGCTCGGCGGCACGGGCCGGCTCTACGGCGCGCTGGTCGGCGCGGCGCTGTTCATGATGGCGCAGGACGTGCTGGCGGGCATCAACCCGGTCTACTGGCAGTTCTGGATCGGCCTGCTGCTGGTGCTGATGGTGCTGTTCGCCAAGGGTGGGGTGATGGGCGCGGCCAGCGCCATTGCGGGCCGGCTGCGGCGCGGCCGGGGGGAAGCACCATGACGGCCACGCTCCGCACGGCAGGGCTCGGCAAGTCCTGGGGCGCCTTCGCCGCCAATAGCGACATCTCGCTCAGTTTCGCGCCGGGCGCGCGCCACGCGCTGATCGGGCCGAACGGCGCCGGCAAGACCACCTTCATCAACCTGCTGACCGGGGCGCTGCCGCCATCGGCAGGGCGGATCTGGCTGGGCGACCGCGATATCACGGCGCTGCCCCAACATGCGCGCGTGCGGCTCGGCATGACGCGCACGTTCCAGATCAACACGCTGTTCCCGGGGCTGACGGTGCTCGAATCCGTCGTGCTGGCGGTGGCCGAGCGCACCGGGGCCGCACGCATCTGGGCGCGCACGGTGGCTTCCCAGACGCCCCTCGTCGATGAGGCCATGGCGGTGCTGGCCATGCTGCGGCTGGACGCCGATGCTGACGTCGAGACCCGCCAGCTGCCCTACGGCAAGCAGCGGCTGCTGGAGATGGCGCTGGCGCTGGCCACGCGGCCGTCGATCCTGCTGCTGGACGAACCCGCCGCCGGCATTCCCACGGGCGAGAGCGCGGAGCTGTTCGCGGTCATCGCCGGGCTGCCGCGCGACATCACGATCGTCTTTATCGAGCACGACATGGATCTGGTGTTCCGCTTCGCCGAGCGCATCACGGTGCTGGTGGCGGGCCGCGTGTTGACCGAGGGCACGCCGGCCGAGATTGCCGCCGATCCGCGTGTGCGCGAGGTGTATCTGGGGGAGGCCGCCCATGACTGAACTGCTGCGGATGGAGGGCGTCAGCGCGGGCTATGGCGACGCGCTGGTGCTGGACGGCATCGACCTGACGCTCTCCGCCGGCGACAGCCTGGCGCTGCTGGGCCGCAACGGCGTGGGCAAGACCACGCTGCTGGCTACGCTGATGGGCTTCACGCGGCTGCGCGGCGGGCGCCTGCACTGGCAGGGGCGCGACCTCGCCCGCGTGCCGCCGCACCGGCGCGCGCAAGGTGGCATCGGCTGGGTGCCGCAGGAGCGCTGGGTGTTTCCGTCGCTGACCGTGGCGGAGCACCTGAGCGCCGTGGCACGCCCCGGGCCGTGGGACATCCCCCGCGTTTTTCAGGTCTTTCCGAGGCTCGAGGAGCGCCGGAAGAACCTCGGCAACCGGTTGTCGGGCGGGGAACAGCAGATGCTGGCGATGGCGCGCGCGCTGATGGTCAATCCTTCACTGCTGCTGCTCGATGAGCCGATGGAAGGGCTGGCGCCGATCATCGTGCAGGAGCTGCGGCGAGTGATTGCCGGGCTGATCGCGGACAGCGGCATGGCGGTGATCGTGGTGGAACAGCACGCCCGGCTGGCGCTGGCGATGACGCAGCGCGCGATGGTGCTCGACCGGGGGCGCGTGGTGCACGCCGGCGAGAGCGCCGGGCTGCTTGCGGATCGTGCCCTGCTGGATCGGCTGGTGAGCGTGGCGGCGTAGGTGGTGGCGTAGGTGACGGCATAAGACGAGTCTGATTGCTTTTCAGAAACGTCTCATATCTCTGGGCGCGCTTCATTCCCAGAATGCATGGATCGACATCATCCGCTCAGACAGCAGGAGATCGCCATGCACAAACCGAAACCGTCTTCCCGGACATCCATTACACCCGGCATGCTMGGCACCCCGGGGTTCCCCGGGCCGATGGCGCCGTCGGCCCCGGCCCTGCGGCAACTGGAGCGCATTCAGGAAGCGCTCGGGGTGATGTCGGCGGCGCTGGATAACGCGGCCTCGCCGGACTTCGGCAACGCCGGCGCCGCGCTGATCATCCGGCTGATCCGGCGCGAGGCGGCGTCAGCCATCTCGGTGCTATCGCCGCCGAAGGAACGCTCCGGTCACGGCTTCAAGCCGCTGTAGAACGCCGCGAGGTTGGCGATGTCCTTGTCGGTCAGCGGTTTGGCCATCAGGTTCATCATCTCGTCCTTGCGCGCGCCGGTCTTGTAGTCCTTGAGCGCCTTCACGAGGTAGGTCTCGTTCTGGCCGGCCAGGTGCGGCGCCTCGGGCAGCTTCGACTTGCCGTCCAGGCCATGACAGGCCTGGCACTGCAGTGCGCGGGCCTTGCCGGCCTGGGCGTCTGCGGCCAGGGCAGGAGCCCCGGCCACGGCCATTGCCATCTCCAGCCAGGCGGCGATTGTCAGCGAACCGTGTCGCGTCACTTGGCCCCCGCGTAGGAGATGCGGTAGATCGCCCCGGCGTAGTCGTCGGACACCAGCAGCGAGCCGTCCTGCAACTGCTGCACGTCCACCGGGCGGCCCATGTACTCGCCGTTGGCCGTCAGCCAGCCTTCGGCGAAGACCTCGGTGGTGCCGACCGAGCCGTCGGCGTTGACCGGCGTGTACACGATGCGGGCGCCAATCGGCTTGGTGCGGTTCCAGGAGCCATGCTCGGCCGCGAACACGCCGTTCTGGTACTTGGCCGGGAACATCTTGCCGGTATAKAACGACATGCCGAGGTCGGCCGCGTGGGCGGCGTACTCCACCACCGGGAAGACGGCGTCTGCTGGCGGCTTGGCGTCCTTGTACTCGACCGTGCGGACCTTGCCGCCGCCGTACCACGGGAAGCCGAAGTTCTGGCCGCCCTTGGTGGCCCGGTTCAGCTCGCCGGGGGGCTGGTCGTCGCCCATGCCGTCCACCTGGTTGTCGGTGAACCAGAGCATCTTGTCGACCGGGCTGAAGTCCAGGCCCACGGAGTTACGCACGCCATGGGCATAGACCTCACGATTCTTGCCGTCCTGGTCGATCCGGATAATGCCGCCGACGCCGTTCTTGTCGAGCGTGGCCAGCTTGTCCTTGGGCGGCACGTTCCACGGCTGGCCGAGGGCCACGTAGAGCTTCTTGTCCGGGCCGATGCGGCAGGCGCGCGCGCCGTGGTTGAAGCTCTCGAACTCGGTCGGGACCAGCTTGCCCTGCGGCACGACCACGCCGACGGCCACGTCGGGGCCGCCCTCGCCGAAGAACTGGGCGGCCGGGAACGCCAGCACGCGGTTCTGCTCGGCCACGTAGAGGATGCCGTCGGGGGAGAAACAGACGCCGTTGGGCACCTTGAAGGCGACGGAACTGGCGAACTGCACCACGTCGTCCGCCACGCGGCGCTTGTTGCGGTCCGTCACCTGCCAGACCTTGGTCTTGCGCGTGCCGACGAAGACCACGCCCGTGGACGGCTCCACCGCCATGTGGCGGGCTTCGGGCACCACCGCGTACAACTCGATCTTGAAGCCCTGCGGCAGCTTGATMGTCTTGAGGTTCTCGCGGATGGCGTCGGCGCGCGTGCCGGTCTGTGGCACGGTTTCCGGCGTGGCGGTGCCGGTCGGCTTGAAGCTCTGGAGCTTCTGGAGGTTGTCGGGGGCGGCCATGGMAGGTGCCAGGGCCAGGAACATCGCGGCGGCGGCCGCGGAGGATATGGCAGTCCTGATMATTTTGTCGTCTCCGGAGTTCTTCTTGTGTGCATCAAACAGCTTAGGTCAAGAATCGGAACCCGCGTGATGCACTTTCTTGACGACGCAATAAAAGATTTTCAGGACGGCCGCCGCCGGGCAGGCTTACTTGCCGGAGTCCTTCACCCCGTCGAATTTGTCGAACTCGACGTTGTAGAGCTCCCCGTTGACCTTTTCCACCTTGCGGATGTAGACCGTCTGCACCACGTCGCGCGTGGCCGGGTCGATGGTGATGGCGCCGCGCGGGCTCTGGATCTTCATGCCCTTGAGCGCCGCCAGGAACTTGTCGCCGTCCGTGACGCCGTTGGTTCTCTTCAGGGCTTCGTAGATGGCGGCCATGCCGTCGAAGGCGGCCACGGCCATGAAGTTGGGCCGGCCGGCGCCCGGGTTGGCCTCGGCAAACGCCTTCAGGAACGCCTTGTTTTCCTTCGAATCATGGGCGGCGGAGTAGTGGAACGAGGTGATCACGCCCAGCGTGGCGTCGCCCATGGCCGGCAGCACGTGGTCGTCGGTCAGGTCGCCCGTGGCAATCACGCGGATGCCGGCGGCGGCCAGGCCGCGCTCCCGGAAGCCCTTCATGAAGGCCACGCCTTGCTCGCCGGCGGGCAGGAACAGGAACACGGCCTCCGGCTTGGCGTCCTTGATGCGCTGGATGAAGGGCGCGAACTCGGGGTTGCGCAGCGGCACGCGGATCGACTCGATAATCTGCCCGCCGCCGCCCAGGAAGTTGGTCTTGAACGCGGTTTCGGCGTCGATGCCGGGCGCGTAGTCCGCCACCAGCGTGACCACCTTGCGGATGTTGTTGCGCACCGCCCAGGTCGCCATCGGCGCCGAGATCTGCGGCAGCGTCATCGACACCCGTGCGATGTAGTTCGACTTGGTGGTGATGACGGAGGAGGCCGCGTTGAAGATCACCATCGGCTTTTTCGCCTGCTCGGCGATGGGCGCCACGGCCAGCGCCTCGGGCGTGAGGCCGAAGCCGGCCAGGATGTCCACCTTGTCGCGCACCACCAGTTCCTGGGCCAGGCGCTTGGCCACGTCCGGCACCGGGCCGGTGGTGTCCTTGAGGATGACTTCGATCTTGCGGCCGCCCACGGTGTCGCCGTGGAGCTTCTGCCAGGCCTTGACGCCGCCTTCCATCTGCTTGCCGTAGTCGGCAAAGCTGCCCGAGAACGGGGCGATCAGCCCGATCTTGACCGGATCGGCCGCAAAGCTGGAAGCGGGGAATGCCAGGACGGCGAGGGCGCCGCACGCCAGGACGGCGCGCCGCAGCGGGGTGAAGGTCATCGAAGTCTCCCGAAAAGTGCGGTACTAGGCGACCGCATCGAACGGGAGTGTAGGGGGGAGGGCGGCTGTGCGCAATCCCGTGTTTCGCTCCCCCTCCCGCAGGCGGGAGAGGGGGAAAACMAAGGCTCAGACCACCGTTGCCAGGGCCAGCGTCAGGCCCAGCGCCACCACCGAGATGATGGTTTCGCAGACCGACCAGGTCTTGAACGTCTGCGCCACGGACATGTTGAAGTACTCCTTCACCAGCCAGAAGCCGCCGTCGTTCACGTGCGAGAGGATCAGCGATCCGGCGCCMGTGGAGAGCACCAGCAGTTCCGGGCGGGTGCCCGGCACGCTGGCGGCGATCGGGGCGACGATGCCGGCGGCCGTGGTCATGGCCACCGTGGCCGAGCCCGTGGCGATACGGATCATCACCGCCACCAGCCAGCCCAGCACCAGCACGGACACGTGGGCGCTGGTCGCCACGTCCACGATGGACGTGGAGATGCCCGAGTCGCGCAGGATGCGGCCAAAGCCGCCGCCGGCGCCCACCACCAGCGTGATGATGGCCGTGGGGGCCACGCACTCGTTGGTGAACTTCAGGATCATCTCGCGGCTGAAGCCGCGTGCCTTGCCGAAGGTGTAGAAGCTCACCAGTGCGGCGATCAGCAGCGCCATCACCGAGTTGCCGATCAGCTTCAGGAAGTCGTTGGCGAAGGTCTTCGGCGTGGTGAACAGGTCGGCCCAGCTACCGATCAGCATCAGCATCACCKGCAGCAGGATGGTGAACACCGTGATGCCGAAGCTCGGCAGGGCGTGCGTGGCCTTGACGCCCTCGTCTTCCTCGGTGAACTGCGCGGCCAGCGGGTTCACATCGGGCAGCTTCACGTAGCGGTCCATCAGCTTGGCGAACAGCGGGCCGGCGATGGCGGCCGTGGGCACGCCCACGATCAGCGCGTACATGATGGTCTTGCCGATGTCGGCGCCATAGGCCGTCACGGCCAGCAGCGCAGCCGGGTGGGGCGGGATCAGCCCGTGCACCACGGACAGGCCGGCCACCATCGGAATGCCCACCAGCACCATCGAGGTACCGGTGCGCTTGGCCACGTTGAAGGCGATCGGCACCAGCAGCACGAAGCCGACCTCGAAGAACACCGGCAGGCCGACGATGAACGCGATGGTCACCATGGCCCAGTGCACGTTCTTCTCGCCGAAGAAGTCGATCAGCGTCAGCGCGATGCGCTCGGCGCCGCCCGACTCGGCCATCATCTTGCCGAGCATGGTGCCCAGCCCGATCACCAGCGCGATGTGGCCCAGCGTGCCGCCCACGCCGGCCTCGAACGACTTGATGATGTCGCCCATCGGCATGCCCACGGCAAAGCCGAGCGCGACGGACACTATCACCAGCGTGATGAACGGGTTGAGCTTGAACCTGGCGATCAGTATGACCAGCGCGATCACGGCGATCAGCGCATAAACCAGGAGTGTGGTTCCTGTTACGGCACCCATATTGTCTCCTTGCGCGGGTGCCGTCCGGAGGACGGTCCGCTTCCGCTATGAAAAGGCCGCTATTCCTGTGGGGCTTAGCGGCCGGGTTGATAAATCGGTTGGCTCACCGTGCGGGCTTATGCCGCGGTTTTCTTGTAGGCAATGCAGTCCACTTCGACCTTGCAGTCCACCACCATGCTGGACTGCACGCAGGCGCGGGCCGGCGGGTTGGCGCCGAAGTATTCCTTGAAGATCTTGTTGAACGAGGTGAAGTCGCGGGCGTCGTCCAGCCAGACGCCGCAGCGCACCACGTGCTCGGGGCCGTAGCCGGCCTCGGCCAGGATCGCYAGCACGTTCTTGATGGCCTGGTGGCTCTGCGCCACGATGCCGCCGTCGATCACCTCGCCGCCCACCATCGGCACCTGGCCGGATACGTAKAGCCAGCCGTCGGCGGCTACCGCGCGGGCGAACGGCATGTGCGAACCGCCCTGGCCCGTGCCGCCTTCCACGCCGAAACGCTTGATGTCCATGAAAACTCCTGTTTACTGAATGATGAAAGGGGTCAGGCCGTGGCGCGGGGGCCGCGCGGCAGGAAGCGGCCGGCGCGCACGCCGGTGGCCTCGCGCTGCTGCCACGACAGCTCGCCGTTGACCCAGACCGCCGCGATGCCCTCGGCGGGCTGCATGGGGTCGGTGAAGCTGGCGGCGTCCCGGATCGTGGCGGCGTCGAACAGGACCAGGTCGGCCCAGTAGCCTTCGCGCACGAAGCCGCGCCCGGTCAGCCCGAAGCGCTCGGCGGAGAGGCCGGTCATCTTGTTGACGGCCACGCTCAGCGGAAATAGCTCGCGGTCGCGCGCGTAGTGGCCCAGCACGCGCGGAAACGCGCCCCAGAGACGCGGGTGCGGCAGCGGGTCATTGGGCAGGCCGTCGGAGCCGACCACCGTGGCCGGATGGCGCAGGATGCGGTCCACATCGGCATCTTCCATGCAGTGGTAGACCGCGCCGGCCGGTTGCAGTCGCCGCGCGGCTTCCTCCAGATCGACATTCCACTCGGCGGCGATGTCGGCCAGCAGGCGGCCGCCCATGGCCGGGTGCGACTCCGACCACGTGACCTGGATGTCGAAATCGCTGGTCACCTGCTTGAGGTCGAGCGTGGACGAGCTGGCCGTGTACGGATAGCAGTCGCAGCCCACCGGCTGCCAGCGCTGGGCGCCTTCCAGCGCGTCCAGCACCTCGCCGCTGCGGCCCCAGTTGGGCACGCCGGCGCATTTCAGGTGCGAGATKACCACCGGCACGCGCGCATGGCGGCCGATGCGGAAGGCTTCGTCCATGGCGTCGAGGATCTCGGCGAACTCGCTGCGCAGGTGGGTGGCGTAGAGCGCGCCGGCGTCCGCGAGCGGCTCCGCCAGGGCGAGGACTTCCTCGGTCGGCGCGCAGAAGGCGTTGGCGTAGGCCAGCCCGGTGGAGAGGCMCAGGGCGCCGTGGGTCAGGGCTTCCTCCAACTGCGCGCGCATCGCGGCGGTCTCGTCGGGGGTGGCGGCGCGGTCGAGCCGGTCCATATGGTTGCTGCGCAGGGCCGTGTGGCCGACCAGCGCGGCCACATTGACGGCCGGCTGCGCCGCGTTGACGGCCTCGACATAGGCCTGGAAGCTCGGGTAGCGAAACGCCTCGGCGCGGCCCAGCAGGTTCATCGGATCGGGCGGCTCACCCGCCAGCGTGACCGGCGCCGCGCTGATGCCGCAGTTGCCGACGATCACCGTCGTCACGCCCTGCGAGATCTTCGGCGTCATCTCGGGCTGGCGGACTACGTTGGTGTCGTCGTGCGTGTGGACGTCGATAAAGCCGGGCGAGAGCACCATCCCGTGGCCTTCCACCACGTGGGAGGCGGTGTCCGGGTCGATGGCGCCGGGGGCGTCGATGCGCGTGATGCGGCCGTCGCGGATGCCCACGTCGGCCAGCCGGGGCGCGGCGCCCGAGCCGTCGATCAGGCTCACGAGGCGGATCAGGGTGTCGAACAGGTGTGGCATGGTCAGTCTCCCAGCGGCTGGCGGCTGTMCGGCCCGTCGCTGTCCTGGCTCACGCCGCGGTGGGCGTCGAGCACGTATTTGAGGCGGCGCAGCTTCTMGGCACTCTGTTCCTGCGTCAGCAGGGCCAGGCGCGTGGCGAGCACGTCGAGCACCAGCAGCATTGCGTAGCGCGAGGCCGATGGCTTGAAGATGAAATCCGTCTCCAGCGAGCGCACGGGCAGCAGCACATCGGCACGCGCCGCCAGCGGCGAACCGAGCGCCGTCACAGCGATCAGCCGGGCGCCGTACTCGCGCGCGATGTCGCAACTGGCCAGCATCTCGGGCATGTTGCCGCTCGCCGAGAACGCCAGGACCACGTCGTCGCGCGTCAGCGTGGCCGCCACCATCTTCTGGAGGACCGCGTCCTGATACGAGGCCACGGGGTGGCCGAGCCGCGCCAGCCGGTAGCGCGCCTCGTCGGCCATGAACGTCGAGCCGCCACCCATGCCAAAAGCGTAGACCATGCGCGCGTCCAGCAACAGCCGCGCGGCAATGCCGATGCGTTCCGGGTCGATCAGCTTGCGATTGACCTCCAGCGTGTTGATGACATCGGCGTGAATGCTTTCTGCCAGCGAGGCGGGCGCCCCGGGCTCCGCCAGCGGCACCGGCTGCAGGAAGCGCGAGCCTACGGCGGTGGCCTGGGCCAGCCGCAGCTTCAGGTCGCGCACATCGCGGCAGCCGATGGCCTTGGCGAAGCGCGTGACACTGGCCTCGCTCACCGCCGCCTTGCGCGCCAGTTCATTGATGCTGGCCGCCGCCGCGCCGGCCAGGTCTTCCAGGATCACCTGGGCGACCTTCTGCTCGGCCAGACGCAGCGCGGGGCCACGTTCGGCAATGCGGGTCAGGATGTCGAAAGGCGCGGTCATGGCGGGCGGATGCGCGTCCCCCGGCAGGGCTGTCGGGCGAGGCATGTTACTTTATAACAAGGATGAAATATCGTAGTTTCAAGGCTATGATTACGTCAATCAGAATTTTTGCGGGGTGATGACAGCATGCGTGAGACAAAGTATCAGGGTGAATACCAAGCCGGAATCATCGATCCGCTGAACAAGGCGCTGGGCCGGATGGACACCCCGCTGGCCCCCGCAAACGCCAGCCAGGTCGGCTGGAACCTGTTGTCGGAGGACCTGAGCCTGCCCGCAGCTGTGCTCTATGAGGAACGTCTCGCGCACAACCTCACATGGATGCGCCGCTTCATGGGTGAATACGGGGTGCAGCTGGCGCCGCATGGCAAGACCACCATGGCGCCCAAGCTGTTCGCGCGACAGTTGCAGGAGGGTGCCTGGGGCATCACCCTGGCCACCGCGCACCAGACCGCAGCCGCCGCCGCGCATGGTGTGAAACGCGTGCTGATGGCCAACCAGCTGGTTGGCCGCCGCAATATGGAGATTGTGGCGGACCTGCTGCGCGATCCTTCCTTCGAATTCTTCTCGCTCGTCGATTCAGCGGATCTCGTCGATCAGCTCGGCGCGTTTTTCCGTGCGCGCGGCCAGAAGCTGCAAGTATTGGTGGAACTGGGCGTGGAGGGTGGCCGTACTGGCGTGCGTGACGCCGCCCAGCAGCAGGCCGTGATGGACGCGTTGGCGCGCTGGCCCGACGCGCTCGCGCTGGCCGGCGTGGAAGTCTACGAAGGCGTGCTCCAGCAGGAGGCCGACATCCGCGCCTTCCTGCAGCGCACTGTGGCCGTGACGCGCCAGCTGGCCGCCGAAGGCCGCTTCAGCCGCAGCCCAGTGGTCATGTCGGGCGCGGGCTCGGCCTGGTATGACGTGGTGGCCGAGGAGTTCTCGCGGGCCGACATCGGCGCCCCCATCGACATCGTGCTGCGTCCCGGCTGCTACCTGACCCACGACGTGGGCATCTACCGTGCCGCGCAGACGCGCATCCTGGCCAACAACCCCGTGGCGCAGCAGATGCGCGAGGGGCTGCTGCCCGCGCTGCAGCTCTGGGCCTATGTGCAGTCGATTCCCGAGCCGACGCGCGCGATCATCGGCATGGGCAAGCGCGATGCCGCGTTCGACGCCGGCATGCCGATTCCCGCGCGCCTGTACCGGCCCGGCACGGACGCCCCGGTGGACACCCCGGGGCACTGGCAGGTGACCGGCATGATGGACCAGCATGCCTATTTGCAGATTCAGGCTGGCGACGATGTGCGCGTCGGGGATATGATTGCCTTCGACATCTCGCATCCCTGCCTGACGTTCGACAAGTGGCGGCACATCCCCGTGCTGGACGGCCAGTTGCGCGTCATCGACATCGTGCAGACGTTCTTCTGAGGGAGACCCTGCGACATGAGCATCGACATTCTTGCCTACGGCGAGCCGCTGGTGGAATTCAACCAGCAGCCCGACGACGCCAGCCGCTACCTGCAGGGCTTTGGCGGCGATACCTCGAACTTCTGCATCGCCGCCGCGCGGCAGGGCGCCACCACCGGCTACATCAGCGCGGTGGGCGCCGACAGCTTCGGCGAGCGCCTGCTGGCCCTCTGGACTACCGAGCGCGTGGATACGCGGCACGTCAGCGTGAATGCGGCGGCGCCCACGGGCGTCTATTTCGTCTCGCACGACAGCCACGGCCATCGTTTCGACTACCTGCGCGAGGGCTCGGCCGCGAGCCGCTATCACCATGACCAATTGCCGCTGGCGGCGATTGCCCAGGCGCGCTTCCTGCACCTGTCCGGCATCAGCCTGGCCATCAGCACCAGCGCCTGCGACGCCGGGCTGGCCGCGATGGAGCACGCGCGCAAGGGCGGCACGCAGGTGTCGCTCGATACCAACCTGCGGCTGCGGCTGTGGTCGCTGGCCCGCGCGCGCGGCATCATGCGCGAGGCGTTTTCGCTGACCGACGTCTGCCTGCCGAGCTGGGACGACATTACCGTGCTCACGGGGCTGGACGACCGCGATGCCATCGTCGATTACCTGCTCGGCTGCGGCATCGGGCTGGTGGCGCTGAAGCTGGGCGAGGAGGGCAGCTACGTGGCCACGCCCGAGGCGCGCTCGCTGGTGCCGCCGTACCCGGTGCGGCCGCTCGACGCCACCGGCGCGGGCGATTGCTTCGGCGGGAGCTTCATCGCCCGGCTGGCTGCGGGCGCGGATCCGTTCGATGCCGCGCGCTACGCCAACGTGGCGGCTGCGCTGTCCACTACGGGCTACGGCGCGGTCGCGCCGATCCCGCGCGCCGATACCGTGCAGGCGCGCCTGGAACAATCCGTGTCGGTGATTGCCTGACTGGAATCAGACGGGCGTGCTTCGCCCCCCATATTTGCCACCCAACATCGGGACTGTCATGCCAAATCAACCTTCCCCGCTGCTAGAACGACTCGTCAATGTGCCGGTGATTCCGGTGCTGGAATACCACTCGGTGGACGACGCGCTGCACGTCAGCGAGGCGCTCGTCGCCGGCGGCCTGCCGCTGCTGGAGATCACGCTGCGCACGCCGGTCGCCCTGGAGGCCATCCAGGCCGTGGCCAAGGCGCTGCCGCAGGCCGTGGTGGGTGCCGGCACGGTGCTGACCGTGGAACAGCTTCACGCCGTACGCGACGCCGGCGCCCAGTTCGCGGTCTCGCCCGGCCTGACGCGCAAGCTGGCCGATGGCGCGCAAGGCGCGGGCATCACGCTGTTGCCGGGCGTAGCGACTGCCAGCGAGGCCATGGCGGCGCTGGAATCCGGCTTCACCTTCCTGAAGTTCTTCCCGGCCGAGGCAGCCGGCGGCGTGCCGATGCTGAAGTCGCTGTACGGGCCGCTGGCGCAGCTCAAGTTCTGCCCGACCGGCGGGATCGACCTCATCAAGGCCCAGCACTACCTGGCGCTGCCGAACGTGGTGTGCGTGGGCGGCTCGTGGGTCGTGCCCAAGGACGCCGTGGCCGCCAAGGACTGGGGCCGCATCCGCAAGCTGGCCGAGGAAGCCGCACGGCTCTGCAAGGGCTGATCGCCCGACCGCTGGAAAGCGGGGAGTAAAAACTACAAAGCCGACCGGGAATTCATTCCCGGTCGGCTTTTTTAGTCCTCGGAGCGCCCGCTACGGCGCCTCGGCTGGAGAGCGTTTACTTCGCCTTTTCAGCGGAGTTCTCGAGTTTCTGACCGCCCTTCTGCACGTCCTGGCCGACGCCGGCCATGGTGTTGCAACCTGCCAGCAGGGTGGCACACAGTACGCACCAGATCCATCCTTTTTTCACGAGTGGCTCCTTTAGGGATAGTGAGAAGTGGGCACATTCTACCGTCGCCCCAACCGATCTCGATGCAGGATGTGTGCCAATTTGTAAGTAGGAAAACGCTGACAAACGGCTACAAACGGCTGACAAACAGGCCCTCCGGCACCGTGCCCGATCAAGGGCGAAGGCCGGGGCCGAGCAGTTGCCGCGCGCGGTCCACGATGGCCGCGTGGGTCTGCGCCAGCCAGTGCGCGGGGAAGGGCTGGGCGAGCAGATAGCCCTGGACGCTGTCGCAGCCCCAGTCGCGCACGGCCTCCAACTGGGTGCGCGTCTCCACGCCCTTGGCACAGACCGGTACGCCATGCGCGTGGGCCAGCACGCACGCCGCGCGCAGGTGGGCGGCGATGTCGCCGCTGCGGGTAGCGTGCCCCAGATGGCGCGCATCGAGCGTGACCACATCGGGCCGGGTGATTTCCAGTGCGCGCAGGCTTGCTGCGTTGTCGGTGAAGTCACTGAGCGCCATGCCGATGCCGGTGTCATGCAGCAGCGTAGCCTTGTGGGCGGTCTCCGGACTGTCCGGCACGATGCTCACCGGCACCTCCACACACAGCCGGCCGGGGCCCACGCCGTAGGCCTCGACGGCCCGGCGCAGCATGTCGATGCTGCCGGGCGACTGCAACTGCGAGCTTGACGCCAGCAGCGTGAAGGGCACCGGCGCCACGGTCTCCGTGGCCCGCATCAGGGGCAGCAGTTGCTGAAGAATCCATTGCCCCATCTCGTCCATCATGCCGAGTGCCTCGACGGCGGGCAGGAAGTCGTGCGGCGCAATGCGGCCCAGCACCGCGTGCTGCCAGCGCAGCCGCACCGTGTAGGCGACGATCTCGGCGGTGGATAGTAACGCGCGKGGCTGCAGATGCAGGCTCAGTTCGCCCCGGGCGATGGCATGGGGCAGGGCGGCGAGCAGCGGTGCCATGCGCGGGGGCGTGGGCAGGCTGGCGCGGCCAACGCCGTCGCCGCCGCGCCGGTTGATCTGCAGCATGGCGTCGAAGGCCTGCTGCAGGTTGCGTTCGGTGGCGCTGTCGGGGTGATCCATCGCCGCGCCGATGCTGCACGACAGAAACAATTCGAAACCATCGACCAGATAGGGCCGGCCCAGCACGGCTGCAATCGTCATGCTCAGGCAGCCGGGGTCGTCCGTGCCCTCGGGGAGCAGGCAGGCAACGCCGAGATCGGCCGGGCCCAGCCATTGCATCACGGCCGGCATGGTGGCGAGGCTGGCCACCCGCGACTTGACCTCTGCGCGCAGCAGATTGGCGCGCGCCGGACCGAGGGTGTCGCAGGCATGCTGGAAGCGGTCGAGGCGGATGACCAGCACGGCCAGAGGATGGGCCGTGCCGACCTGCGCGCGATGTTCGTCCAGCGCGGCAATGAACACCGCCGGCTGGGCCGCGMGGTTGCCGTCCATGGCTGGTGGCGTGTCGTGAGTGTCCGCGCTCATCAGTGACTCGCGGCGCCGTAGAGGCCGTGGCAGACATCAGCCACCGGCAATACCCGTTTTGCGTTCCCGTTCATGCATTCCATCTTTCGGGGCGCTCTGCTGGCGCCGCTCGATTTTGTTAGCGACTGCGTGGTACTGCGGATGCTGCAAGGCAGATCATACGGCAGCCGCGTAGAACTAGGAGAACGGCTAGGCCCACGTGCACAGTGCGTAACAGCGATGTTTGATTCTGCACAACGAATCGCATGTCGCTACAAAAGTCGTCTTGACCAGTGAGCAGGAATCGCGTTAGGGCGCGGGCAATAAAAAACGGACGCATAAGCGTCCGTTTCGGGGTGAGGCGGGCAGGGCGGTCAGCCGGTGGTTTCGGGCTCCGGGCCGTCCTCGGGCGGCACCTGGGAGGCCAGCACCTTGTCGATACGCTTGCCGTCCATGTCGATGATCTCGAACTTCCAGTCGCCCCATTGCACGCTGTCGGTGGTCTGCGGCAGGCGGCCGAGCAGCAAGAGCAGCATGCCGGACAGCGTGTGGTAGCGCTCCTTGTCTTCCTCGGGCACGGCGCGCAGGCCCAGGCGGTCCTTGAATTCCGGCACCGGGATCATGCMGTCCAGCAGCCATGAGCCATCGTCGCGCTGCACGGCCCACTCGCCACCTGCCTCATCGGGCTTGAACTCGCCGGTAATCGCCTCGATCAGGTCCTGCAGCGTGACCAGACCCAGCACCTCGCCGTACTCGTCGATCACGAAGGCGATCTGGCCGCCGGAGGCGCGGAAGTTCTCGAGCAGCTCCATGCCGGTGACGCTTTCCGGCACGAACACGGCCGGCTGGAGCACCGCGGTCAGTTCGGCACGCTCGCCACGGAGGCGGCGGGCCAGCAACTGACGCGCGCTGACCACGCCCAGAATGTCGTGCATGCCACCCCGCACCACGGGGAAGCGCGAGTGGTCCGATTCCTCGATCCGGCGCAGGTTCTCTTCTTCGGAGAGGCCGGCGTCCAGGTAGACCACATCGCCGCGCGGCACCATCAGCGAGGCCAACTGGCGATCATCGAGCCGGAACACGTTGCGCACCATCGTGTGCTCGTGACGTTCGATGACGCCTGCCTCCGAGCCTTCCACCAGCAGCGCGTGGATTTCTTCCTCGGTCACGGCCGGGCCGCGATCGGTCTTGACACCGAGCAGCCGCAGCACGAGCCGCGTGGAGCCGCCCAGCAGCTTGACGAATGGCGTGGACGCCGTGGCGAGGAACGAGATCGGGCGCGCCACCGCGCGCGCGATGGCCTCGGGCGCCAGCTGGCCGAGCCGTTTGGGCACCAGTTCGCCAAGGACGATCGAGAAATAGGTCAGGCCGGCCACCACGATGGCCGTGGCGGTATAGCCGGCGGTCGTCGGCGACAGGCCCAGGCCCGCGAGCCATTCGCCGAGCGGCGCCGCCAGCGTGGATTCCCCGACCACGCCGTTCAGCACGCCGATGGAAGTAATGCCGATCTGGACGGTGGACAGGAACCGCGTGGGGTCCTMTCCGAGCTTGACGGCCTCTATCGCGCCACGGTCGCCGTTCTCGATCTGCCGCTGCAACCGGGCCTTGCGGGCCGTGACGAGTGCGATCTCGGACATGGCGAACAGGCCGTTAACCAGAATGAGCGCCAGTAATATGGCTATTTCCATCAGGGTGCGCGCCCTATGCGCGCGGGAATTGAAAAGTCAAAGCATACCATCGGCATGTGACCGGACCACTGCGCGGTGGCGCACACGTCACAAGAAAATGGCCCGTCCGGTGGACGGTCTTGCACGGCAGCGCAAGCACGGATCATGCCGTCAGCGGCTGGATGTCCCGCTCGATCTTCTCGCCGGCCTTCTCCTGGGCGATGCGCAGGTCGTACGCCGCCTGGAGATTGGCCCAGAACTGTGGCGTCGTGCCGAAGTAGCGGGCGAGCCGCAACGCGGTTTCGGGCGAGATGGCGCGGCGCCCGCGCACGACGTCGTTGATGCGCGGCGCGGGCACGCGCAGGGCAATCGCCAGCGCATTGGCCGAGAGCCCGTGCGGGGCCATGAAGTCCTGGCGCAGGATCTCGCCCGGGTGCACCGGCGCGAGGGGCTCGCCCGTTTCGACGTCCCTGGCATCGAGGCGCGGCAGGTCTTCACGCGTGATGGTCATGCTGGCTCCGGTTGTCGGTGATAGTCCGCAATGTCGACGTCCCATGCTTCGCCGTTCTGAAAACGGAAGCAGATGCGCCACTGGTTGTGAATMTGGATGCTCCATTGGCCCCGCCGCGCGCCACGCAGGGGTTCCAGCCGGTTCGCCGGCGGGGCCTGCATGTCGACCAGCGATGCCGCCGCGTCCAGCAGCCCGAGTTTCCTGAACGCCGTGGCCTGAATATGCCGTGGCAGGGTGTTGACGTACCGGCCGCAGAACAGGGCCGCCGTGGCTTTATTGGCGAACGTCCGGATCATGGATGTCGATGGTATAACGTATTGCATTAAATGGCCAGCATCTAGGATGAGGGTGAACCGTCATCCTAGAAAGCCGCGCGCCATTGCGACATGGGACGAATCTGAAACCTGTGAATCACGATGATTACCTGCGAGGGAATCGTCACGCTTCCCGGCCCATGCTGTAATACCCGCCATGGAATCCCTCACGCCCGGCTCCGAAGCCGCTCTCGATTTCCCCGCCCTGCTGCGCTACTGGCGCGGCAAGCGCGGTTACAGCCAGCTCGCGCTGTCGCTCGCGGCCGGTGTATCGCAGCGCCATATCAGTTTTCTGGAGTCGGGCCGGGCGCGGCCCAGTCGCGAGATGGTGCTGGCGCTGGCAGACCGCCTCGCCGTGCCGCTGCGGCAGCGGAACCGTTTGCTGCTGGCGAGCGGCTTCGCGCCGGCCTATAGCGAACACGCGCTGGCGGCGCCGCCCTTGCACATGGTGCGGCAGGCCATTGCGCTGATCCTCAGCAAGCAGGAGCCCTATCCCGCCGTGGTGCTGGACCGGTTCTGGAATCTGGTGGACGCCAACACCGCGTACCGGCGCATGTTCGGCACGCTGCTGGCGGGGCGCCGGCCCGCTTCGCTCGATGAGGACGGCCGGMGCATCAACCTGATGCTGACCGTGTTCGACCCGGACGGCCTCTGGCCGATGATCGAGAACGCGCAGCAGGTGGGCCGCTACCTCGTGCGCCGGGTCTGGCAGGCGTTGCAGGCGCAGGCGCACGATGAGGTGGCGCGTGAGATGTTTCGCCGCATCGCCGCATGGCATCCAGACATGGTGGGGCCCGGCGGCGAGCTGCTGGCGGATGAGGATGACCCCGAGGCGGACGGCGCGCCGCCGCCGGTCTTGCCCGTGATCGTCCAGGCTGGACGGTTCCGCGCGTCGCTGTTCTCCACCCTGACCACGCTGGGCATTCMGCAGGACGTCACGCTGGAAGAGTTGCGCATCGAGTGCTTCTTCCCGGCCGACGAGGCCACCCGCGACCTGTTTGAGTCCCTGGCCGGCACTCCCGCGCCCGAGCGCGCGCTCGAGTCGTAGTTCAGCCAGAATCGCACGCTCGTGCTAACATCGCCGGGCCGTTGTGGCAGTGCGGAAAACGCCTGCCGCCACGGCGTCGTTACGTCTTCAGGGCGGGGTGAAAGTCCCCACCGGCGGTATGTTGCCAGCGTCGTGCATCGATGACGCGAGGCAGCGAGCCCGCGAGCGCCCGCATTCCCGTGCGGGGTCAGCAGACCTGGTGAGAGGCCAGGGCCGACGGTCAGAGTCCGGATGAAAGAAGATGGGCGAAAATCCGCAAGCCGGCCTTGCGCGCGTGGACACGTCCGCCCGCGCGGCGGAGCGTCGTCGTATTTTTGCGGGTTTTCGCTGATCCACCCTGAAACGCCCACTGATCCCTATATATGGAGCGTTTCAATGCTGCACCACACCGAAGTCAATCTCCCGAACGTTAATTCTGGCGCCAACCTTGCMATCGCCGATGCCGATCCGCGCCCGCTGGCCGAGCGCATCGCGCACGCGCTCGAGGCCATGCGTGAGGGCCGTCCCGTCGTGCTGCTCGATGACGACGACCGCGAGAACGAGGCGGACCTGATCCTGTCCGCCGAGCGCCTGACTACGGCCAATATGGCGATGATGATCCGCGAATGCAGCGGCATCGTCTGCCTGTGCCTGACCGAGACCAAGGTCCGCGAACTCGGCCTGCGCCCGATGGTGGAGAACAACCTCAGCCAATACGGCACCGCCTTCACCGTCTCCATCGAGGCGCGCGAGGGCGTGACCACTGGCGTGAGCGCCGCCGACCGCATCACCACCATCCGCGCGGCCATTGCCGAGGATGCCGGCACGGACGCCGTGGTCAGCCCCGGCCACGTGTTCCCGCTCGTGGCCCGCGACGGCGGCGTGCTGGTGCGGCGCGGCCATACCGAAGGTTCGGTGGACCTCGCGCGGATGGCGGGACTGTCGCCGGCGGCGGTGCTCTGCGAGCTGATGAATCCGGACGGCACCATGGCGCGCCGCCCCGAGGCGCTGGCGTTTGCCGAGATGTACCAGTTGCCGGTGCTGACCATCGAAGACCTCGCCGCCTGGCGTGAAATCAACGGCTGAGGGAGCCCGGAAGGGCGCCTCAGGCGCCTTCGGCCCGGCGCGATGACGCAATCTGATGCAGTTTCATCGCGCCAAACGGGCGAATAGGCAGCCTCGCTGTGCGACAATGCGGGCTGCTTTTTTCCCGTCATGACGAGGGCTTCCCGATGTCTGTTCGCGCGTTCCTCCCGCATTTTTCGCGATTTCCCCGATTTCTCGCACGCCTGACCGTCCTGGCCGGCGCGTGCTTCTGCCTGACCGCCCACGCCGGCGGGCAGGCCGATCCCGCCCCGCCGGACCCCCAACGCTGGGTGCCGATGGTGGGCGCCACCGGCATGACCTCCTACTTCGATCAGACCGCCGTGCGCCGTCGCGGCCCCGAGGTGGGCGTCGTGCTGATGCATAACGCCCCAACGGGCGGCGTGATCCGCACCGCCAGCGGCGACGCCATTCGCTCGTCGCTGAAGCGGATGGTGCTGAATTGCGCCACGTCGATGTTCGCGGTGGTGGAGCAGACCCTCTACAGCAAGCGCTACGCGCGCGGCGAATCGCTATATACGATCCGCGCCCCGCAGACGGGCATGCCCCAGCCGATTGCCTCCGGCACCCTCGCCGGGGAGCTGATGAGCCGGCTCTGCCGCTGAGGCCAACCGCCACGGGCTAAGGCCGCTCGTCAATAGCGGTCCCGTTTTCCGCCGCGACACGCTATGCTTCGCCTCACGTCCACACGAGGGGGCAGGCATGGCGCACGCATGGCGGCAGGTGGCATGGTTCTGGCTGACGACTATTGGACTGGTCGGCATCTTCTGTGGATGGGTGCACGCGGCGTCAGCGCCGGCCGCACCATCCTCTCCTCCGGCGGCCGCCACGGCCGCAGCCCAGTCCACGCCCGTGGAACTGCGGCTGATGAACCGGCCCGTCGCCACCCTGCGCGGCACCCTGGGCGGCGCCGGCCCCGCCACCCGCGCCGAGCGGGCCGAAACCACGTTCGACAACCTGAGCGAGTCAGAGCTGGGGCTGCCACTGAGCCAGTTGAGCGGCACGCTCGGCGATGTCAGCGGCGTGGCCTTCCGCCTTGGCGACCGCGTGCTCTTCGCCCTGGTCGAGGGCGATCTCGATCCTACCGATGGCCTGACGATCGAAGTGGCAGCCGCCCAGACGCGCGCGCGGCTCCAGGCCGTTATCGACGCCCGCCGGGCCCAGCTCTACTGGCCTAACCTGCTGCGCGGGGCCTTGTTGTCGCTGGGCAGCCTGGCGCTGATGGTCGGGTTGATCTGGGGCATTGGCCGCGCCCGCAGCCGCATGCGCGGCGCACTGCAACACGCGCTGGACGTTCATCTGCAACAGCGCAGCGGCAGCCAGTTCGACTGGACCGGCGCGGTCTACCAGCTCGTCAGCCGCATCGTCCAGATCCTGGCGGTGGGCTCGGTCATCGCGCTGGGCTTCCTCTGGCTCCAGTTCGCGCTCGAGCAGTTTCCGCTGACCGAACCGCTCGGCGACCGCATGGGCGCCTTCTTCCTTGGCCTGCTGCGGCATATCGGCGTGTCGATCGTGGAGTCGATCCCGGGGCTGGTCACGGTGGTGGTCATCCTGCTGATCACCCGCGCGATCCAGCGGCTGGTCGGCAATATCTTTGTCGCCGTGCAGAAGGGGCAGATCACGGTGCCGGGCATGCACCCGGAAACGGCCGGCGCCACGCGGCGGCTGGCCAGCGTGCTGGTCTGGGCGCTCGGGTTCACCTTCGCCTATCCCTATATCCCCGGCTCTCAGAGCGACGTGTTCAAGGGCCTGTCCGTGCTGATCGGCTTCATGATCACGCTGGGCTCGGCCAATATCGTCAACCAGATCATGAGCGGGATGGTGGTGGTCTATTCGCGCGCGCTGCGCCGGGGGGACATGGTCAGCATTGGCGATACGGTGGGCACGGTGATCGGGCTGGACGCGCTGTCGGTCAAGGTCGTCAACCTGCGCAACGAGGAGGTGACGCTGCCGAACGCAGTGGTGGTGGGCAGCGCCATCCACAACTTMTCGCGTCATGGCGCCACGCGCGACCCTGGCACCGCCGAGCAGGGCGCGATGGTGTCCACTTCGGTCACCATCGGCTATGACACGCCGTGGCGGCAGGTCCACGCAATGCTGCTGGAAGCCGCCGCCCACGCCACCCACGTGGTGGCGGCGCCCACGCCGTTCGTGCTCCAGCGCGGGCTATCGGATTTCTACGTCGAATATGAGCTGTTCACGGCGATCGACAATCCGCGCAATCGCTTTTTTGCGCTGTCGGCACTGCACGCGGCCATCCAGGATGTGTTCAACACCCACGGCGTGCAGATCATGTCGCCCCATTTCATCGACCAGCCGGGCCAGAGCGTGGTGGTACCGCAGGCCCGCTGGTTCGAGGCGCCGGGCCATGCCGAGGTGGACCCGGCCGCGCACCCGCATCGCCGGGCCACGCGGCCGTGAGTGCAACCTCGGCCAGCTTCGGACTTACTCCGCCACGTGGCGGGCCTTCCAGGCGCCGTTGGACTGCTTGCAGAACCAGCCCGACCACGCTTCGGTGGCGCTGCCGCGCTGCAGTTCGGACTTCAGGCGCCGGCACTTTTGGCCCTTGTCTTCCTTGGTGGTGACGGGCGTGATGGTGCCGAGGATGGCGGCGCGCTTGCCGGCGCCCGGGTAGTTCCAGGTCACGCTTTCGTTGTCGGGGCCGCCGTCGAGGATCTTGCGCACGGTCTGTTGCAGCGAGGCGGCTTCCTTCTGGTTCAGCGTGCCGATGATGCTGCCGGACAGGTAGTTGTCGAAATAGGCGAGGGCGGGCTGGGCGGTGCCAAGCAGCAGGGCGCAGCCAAGGCTGGCGGCAAGCGCCAGTCGAAGATGGGAACGGCGAAGGGTACCCCGGGCGTGCATGACGATTCCTCGTGAGAATGGATGACGTGGCGATTGTAAGCGCGCCCACGCCGCTTGGGGGCATCGCGATGCTTCCCGAGACACTTGGCGCCCCGGTGCGGCGCAGCATCGCCTCCGCCGCAGTGCGGTTTGACACCGTGCCGCCGCTGACCTAGCGTGGATTGCCATGTGTCCGCGCAGCCATCCGGGCGCGGCACGGTCATGGGCCGGACGCTGGGGCGAACCCTGCCCATATCCCGGAAACGCTTGTCCCAAGCGGCTTTGGAGCTACCGCTTGAACATTTTGTTGCAAACGTTGCGCCAGCGAAACGTGACTTTTAAGTCTCGAATTGTTATGGTTTCGCATCGCAATGCAACAAATCCGTTACGGACCGGTCGATACCGATCCCGACTGAATCGGATCCGACGCCTGGTCCGTCTCTTGCTCTGGAGACGTGCGACCGACAGTCGGACGCACGCTGAAACGTCTGTTGAACACTTTCGATCCGCGCCGACGTGCCGGGTCGCCATCCATCCATTTTCCGGCCTTCATGACCGCAACCACCTCGCCGTTCCGCCCCATCCACGCCCCGACCGATGCGCCCGCGCGCCGCTTATCCGGGATGCTGGGAGGGCTGGGACGCTGGCTGGGGGGCGGGGTGCTGGCCGTGGCGGCGCTGTCCGCGCATGCGTTCGACTTCGAGACCGTGGCCGCCAAGGCGCGCCAGCTCTCGGGCGCGCCCTACAAGCCGGCGCCGCAGAACCTGCCCGCCGAGCTGAAGGACCTGAGCTACGAGCGCTATCGCGAGATCGAATACAAGCCGGAGCGCTTTGCCTGGCGCGGCGCGCGACTGCCGTTCGAGATTTCGTTCTACCACGAGGGCATGGTGTTCGATCAGCCCGTGCGCATCAACGAGGTGGTGGGCAACAGCGTGCGCGAGTTCCGCTTCGACCCGGGCGCGTTCAACTACGGCTCGCACAAGGTGGATGCGGCCAAGCTCAAGGGACTCGGCTTTGCCGGTTTCCGCCTGCTATACCCGCTGAACCAGGGCAAGCGCAAGGACGAACTGGCCTCGTTCCTGGGCGCCAGCTACTTCCGCGCGCTGGGCAAGGACCAGTGGTATGGCCTGTCGGCCCGCGGGCTGGCTGTGGACACGGCACTGAATTCGGGCGAGGAATTTCCGCGTTTCGTCGAATACTGGATCGAGCGGCCGTCCGCCAACGACAAGCAGGTGACGATCTACGCGCTGATGGATTCGCGCCGCATGAGCGGGGCGTACCGCTTCGTGATCAAGCCGGGCAACGAGACGGTGATGGAAGTGAAGTCGCGCCTGTTCCTGCGCGAAAACGTGACCAAGCTCGGTCTGGCCCCGCTGACCAGCATGTACCTGTATGGCGAAAACCAGCCGTCCGCCAATGCGGACTTCCGACCCGAGGTGCATGACTCGGACGGCCTGTCCGTGCAACTGGGTACCGGGGAGTGGGTCTGGCGCCCGCTGGTCAATCCCAAGCGGCTGCTGGTGACGTCGTTCGCGGCGACCAACCCGCAGGGCTACGGCCTGATGCAGCGCGACCGCACGTTCGACAATTACCAGGAGCTGGGCGCGTGGTACGAGCGCCGGCCAAGCGGCTGGGTGGAGCCCAAGGGCAACTGGGGCTCGGGCCGTGTGGAGTTGGTGCAGATTCCGACGCCGGACGAGACCAACGACAACATCGTGGCCTTCTGGGTGCCGGACAACCCGCCCAAGCCCAAGCAGGCCTTCGACTATGAATACCGCCTGAAATGGCAGAAGGATGGCGAGAACCTGCCGCCGCTGTCGTGGGTCACGCAGACCCGGCGCGGCCAGGGGCTGACCCGCAAGCAGGACGACACGAGTTTCTCGCTGACCGTGGATTTCGAAGGCCCGGCCTTCAAGAAGCTGGCCGAGGATGCGCGGCTGGACCCCGTGATCTCGGCGGACGCCAACGGCGAACTGCTGAAGACCTCGGTCCGCCGCAACGAAGCCACGGGCGGCTGGCGCATGACGCTGTTCATGCGCCGCAAGGACGAGACAAAGCCGGTTGAGTTGCGCGGCTATCTTCGCAACGGCAATACAACCCTATCCGAGACATGGAGCTACATCATTCCCCCCGGCTAAAGCATCGCCCGGCCCAGGCGGCAGCATGCGAGCGCTATGTCGACCGCCTGCCTGCCTCGCCCGAGCTGCGCAGCGAACTGCTGGCCGACACCCCCATGCCGCCGGTGACCTCCGTGCCCGCCGAGGGCATCGAGGTGCCTTCCGCAATGATCGAACTGCAGACCCGCCTGGCCCGCCGCGACCCCAAGGAGCGCGAGGGCGATGAGGCCGCTGTCACCGCCACGCCCGGCGGTCCGACCTACGCCTCGGTGCCGCGCCGCCTGACGATGGCCTACGGCAATCCGCAGGTGGACGGCGAGCCGCTGCTGCAGCGCCGCGACGATGGCACCGTGCGCGTGGATACCGGGCCGAAGCCCGAGCGCGCGTCGATGGTGCCGCGCCAGTGGCCACCCCATGTGGTGAGCGGCTGGCTGCGCAATACCTGGCGCAAGATGATGGGCCGCCCGCCCGTGCCCGAGACCTGGGACACCCTGCACGATGGCCCCGACGCCGAGGGCAAGTGGCATCCCGCCGGCTCGCATCGCCGCTGGTTCCTGCTGGGGCTGGTGGTTGCCCAGACCACAGTGGCCACGTACTTCATGGCCAAGGTGCTGCCGTACCACGGCGCCGATCCGCTCGAAGTGGCCATCCTGGCCCTGTTCGCGATCCTGTTCTCGTGGGTGTCCGCCGGGTTCTGGACGGCGATGATGGGCTTTCTGGTGCTGGCCAAGGGCGGCGACCGCCATCTGATCTCGCGCAGCGCCGCGCCGGACGCGCCAATCGATCCATCCGCCCGCACGGCGGTGATCATGCCGATTGCCAACGAGGACGTGACACGCGTCTTCGCCGGGCTGCGGGCGACGTATGAGTCGCTCGAACGTTCGGGCGACCTCGCCCACTTCGATTTCTTCGTCCTCTCTGACAGCGGCAACCCCGACCTGCGCACCGCCGAGCACGATGCCTGGATGGAAATCTGCCGCGCCGTGGGCGGCTTCGGCCGTATCTTCTACCGCTGGCGCCGCCATCGCGTGAAGCGCAAGACCGGCAATGTGGCCGACTTCTGCCGCCGCTGGGGCAGCAAGTATCGCTACATGATCGTGCTCGACGCCGACAGCGTGATGAGCGGCGAATGCCTGGGCACGCTGACGCGCCTGATGGAAGCCAACCCCGGCGCCGGGATCATCCAGACCGCGCCGCTGGCGGTGGGACGGGACACGCTCTATGCGCGGGTGCAGCAATTCTCGACGCGCGTCTACGGCCCGCTGTTCACGGCCGGCCTGCATTACTGGCAGCTCGGTGAGTCCCACTACTGGGGCCACAACGCGATCATCCGCATCAAGCCGTTCATGGAGCATTGCGCGCTGGCGCCGTTGCCGGGCAAGGGGCCGCTGTCGGGCGAGATCCTGTCGCACGACTTCGTCGAAGCCGCGCTGATGCGCCGGGCAGGGTGGGGCGTGTGGATTGCCTACGACCTGCCGGGCTCGTTCGAGGAACTGCCGCCGAACCTGCTGGATGAGGTGAAGCGCGACCGCCGCTGGTGCCAGGGCAACCTGATGAACTTCCGGCTCTGGATGAAGCAGGGTTTCCACATGGTGCACCGCGCCGTGTTCCTGACCGGGATCATGGCCTACCTGTCGGCGCCGCTCTGGTTCCTGTTCCTGCTGCTGTCCACCGCCGCGCTGGCCAAGCACGCGCTGGTGCCGCCCGAGTACTTCACGCAGCAATACCAGCTGTTCCCGACCTGGCCCGAGTGGCACCCGGAGAAGGCGCTCGCGCTGTTCTCGGCCACGGCCACGCTGCTGTTCCTGCCGAAGCTGGCCAGCGTGATCCTGCTGCTCAAGGACGCGCGGCAGTACGGCGGCCCGGTGCGGCTCATCGTCAGCATGCTGCTGGAAATGCTGATGTCGGCGCTGCTGGCACCCACGCGGATGCTGTTCCACACCAAGTTCGTGGTCGCGGCGTACAGCGGCTGGGGCATTTCGTGGAAGTCGCCCCCGCGCGAGGATGCCGAGACCTCCTGGGGTGAGGCGTTCCGCCGCCACGGCTGGCACACGGTGCTGGGCCTGGTCTGGGGCGCGGGCGTGTACTGGCTGAGCCCGGGCTTCATCTGGTGGCTGCTGCCGATTGTCGGTTCGCTGGCGCTCTCGATTCCGCTGTCGGTGCTGCTCTCGCGCGTGACGCTGGGCCGGGCCATGCGCCGCGCCGGGCTGTTCGTGATTCCCGAGGAAGCCAATGTGCCGCGCGAGATCGTGGAAACCCAGCAGCACGTGGAGGCGGCACAGGACGTGCCGGGCTTCGTCGACGCCGTGGTGGACCCGGTGACCAATGCGCTGATGTGCGCCACGGCCACCGCCCGCAAGGTGCAGCCCACGCCCACGCGCCTGCAGCATGGCACGCTGGTGCAGCATGCGCTGACGCATGGTCCGCAATCGCTGTCGGCGGCGCAGAAGCATGTGCTGCTCGGCGATCCGTTCGCACTCTCCAAGCTGCACGAACTGGTCTGGGGCTCGCCCCTGGCCGATGCAGCGTGGAAGGAGACGCGCGTGCTKATGCGCCGCGCCGCCAACGTGCTGCCGCTGCGGCCGCKCGCGGCCTGATCGACGACTCAAGCCGCGCGCAAAGTCAAAACGGCAGGTCAGCCTAGGGAAGGCTGACCTGCCGTTTTTTTCGTCCTGTCGTTTTAAACCGTTGTATCGGGGGAGGGGGGGTCTTATCTCAGGGCCGACACGCAGATCGGCGCATTGATATAGACATCGCCCACGCGGCGCTCGCCGCGGTCCTTGCGGGTCATGTAGCGGAACATCATGCTGACGCCAAGCTTGGTCAGAATTTCCACGTCGCGGTTGGCGCAGATGTTACGTTGCAGCGGCGCGGCGTAGTTGACCTCGAAGCTGGCCAGGTCAAGCATCGGCCCGCGATAGTTGGTCAACTCCAGCTGGAAGAGCACATGCTTGCCCGGCACCGACTGGCAGCGGCGCAGGCGCGTCTCGCCATCGATCTCGATCGGCAGGGCATCGTTGAGCTGGCGGCAGGCGCGGGCCAGCACGCCGTCGGGGCGGCTGGTGTTGCGGAGCAGTTCGGGAACGCCGGCGCCGCCGGTGTTCTGCCCGGTGGCGGCACCCTTGAGCATGCGCGACAAGGCGTCGGCTTCATCCACCACAGGCACGGGAGCGGGTGCCGGCGCGGAAGCCGTGACCGGCGCCCTGACCGGCGCTGCCCACACGGGCAACGGCGGCAGGGTTGCCAGGGCAACCAGGCTCAGCGAAACAATAATCGGCGTTTGTCGTATGGTCATGCGGGCTAGCGTTGCCGGGGACGGCTCCCGTGACCCGTCTCCCGCTGTGCGTCCGACTACGCGGTCGGCGCAACATCCGTGCCGACAGGCAGGCATTGTACCCTCCACCCCCGTGCATGCGAAAGCCACGCCACACCGAAAGCACGCTTTGTAACCTGTGCAACAATTGCGCCTTGTCTTCGGAACCGTTTCATGACTGCCAGCCCTCGCGCCTCCACATCTGCTCCACGTTTTCCCCTCTGGCTGTTGATCTGCGCGTCGCTGACCGCGTTGGCGCCCCTGTCCATCGACATGTATCTGCCGAGCTTTCCGGCGCTCGCGGCAGACCTCCACACCGAGATCGGGCAGGTGCAACTGACGCTGGGCACCTTCCTGGTCGGGCTGGCGATCGGGCAGGCGTTCTACGGTCCGATCAGCGACCGCTACGGCCGCAAGGCCCCCCTCTATATAGGACTGACGCTGTACGGCGCCGCCGCTGCCGGCTGCGCGCTGGCCGGTAGCGTGGAGTCCCTGATGCTGTGGCGCTTCCTGGAGGCGCTTGGCGGCTGCACCGGCCTGGTGGTGTCGCGCGCCGTGATCCGGGACCGGCTCGAGGCCAAGGATTCGGCGCGGGCGTTTTCTTCCTTGATGCTGGTGATGGGCCTGGCGCCGATCCTCGCGCCGCTGATCGGCGGGGCCGTCCTCTCTGCCCTGGGCTGGCGCGCGATTTTCTGGATCCATTGTGGCGCGGCCGTGCTGATCCTTTGGTTCGTTCACGCACGGATGGAGGAGTCGCTCGATCCGGCGCACCGCCGCACGCTGCACCCGGGCACCGTCTTGCGCAACTACTGGGAGCTGCTGCGCGACCGCGAATTCCTGGGCTACTCGCTGGCGGCGGGCTGCGTGCAGGCAGGCATGTTCGCCTATATCGCCGGTTCGCCGTTCGTGCTGATCGAGTTGCATGGCATCGACCCCTCGCACTATGGTTTCGTGTTCGGGGCGAACGCGTTCGGGCTGATCGCGATGTCCCAGATCAATACGCGCCTGGTGCGTGCGCGCTCGCTCGACGCCGTGCTGGGCATGGCCCTGTACGCGCCGCTGCTGGCCGGCCTGATGCTGGCCGTCGCGGCGCTGGCGGGCATGGCCGTGCTGCCGGTGCTGCTGGTCGGCTTCTTCGTCTTTCTGGCGGGTATGGGGTGCATCACGCCGAATGCGTCGGCGCTGGCGTTGGCGCACCAGAGCCATCGCGCGGGCACCGCGTCCGCGCTGATGGGCACGCTGCAGTTCGGATTCGGCACGCTGGCTGGCGCCGCCGTCAGCGTATGGCACGACGGTACCGCGCTGCCACTGGCCGTGGTGATGGCCGTGTGCGGCTGCAGCGCGGTCCTGCTGCGGCGCTACGGGCGGGCCGGCGCGGCCGTGCCCGCCTGATCAGGCGGCCTGGTTGGCGGGCGTCGCCGGCGCCATCGGCATGGCCGGCGCGGGCTGCATGACCACCATCTGCGCCGGCATCGGGGCGGCAAATCCGGCTTGGCCAAAACTCTCGCGAATCACGCGGTTGGTATCGAAATAGACCTGCCAGTAGTGATCGTTATGGCAGTAGGGCCGCACGGCGAGCACCGGGCCGACCAGCGTGAATTCGAGGATCTCCACGTCGACCGGCGGTTCCGCCAGGACGTTGGGAATCGCGCCGATGCGCTCCTTGAGCAGTGCCACGGCGGCCATCGCGTCGGTCGAGCCGGCCAACTGCGCCTTCAGTTCCACGCGCCGGTAGGCATTGGCGGTGAAATTCTGGATGGTGTCCGAGAAGATCTTGTTGTTGCCGACTACKGTCAGCACGTTGTCCGGCGTGTCGAGCGTGGTGGCGAACAGGCCGATCTCCCTGACTGTGCCGGTCACGCCGCCGATGGTCACGAAATCGCCCACCTTGAACGGCCGCAGCACCACGAGGAAGGCGCCGGCCGCGAAATTCGCCATCAGCCCCGACCACGCCATGCCGATGGCCACGCCAGCCGCCGCAATCAGCGCCGCGAAGGTGGTGGTCTGGATGCCGAAGTAGCCGAGGATACCGATCACCAGCACCACGTTGAGGGTGACGGTGACGATGGAGCCGACGTAGCGCAACAGCGTGGGGTCCACCTTCTGCCGGGCCAGCGAGTTCTGGACCAGCCGGACGACGAAATGGATCAGCCAGCGGCCGATCACCCAGAAGGCCAGCGCGGCCAGGATCTTGACGCCGAACACGGTGGCGTAACCGACGATCAGCTCGCGAAAGCTCTGCAACGAAGAGGTATCCATGGGGCATGCTCCTGTTAGGCAAGGGCATTATTGGCCTCGTCGCGGGCAAGTTCAAGTTAATAATTTCGCGAAAATCCGCCGTTCGATATGCGCAAATAACAAAGCGGCCGGAACGCTGTCCGGCCGCTTTCTCCCAGTCCCAACAAGGGTGGATTACCAGTTGGTCTCGCGCTCCGGGGTGGCCGAAATGCGGTGCAGGGTCAGGTCCGCGCCATTGAACTCGGCTTCGGCATCCAGTCGTATTCCGACGAATTTCTTCAGTGCACCGTAGACTACCGTGCCGCCCACCAGCGCGATGACGATGCCGAGCGCCGTGCCGATCAGCTGCGCGACCAGCGACACCCCGCCCATGCCGCCGAGCGCATGGGTGCCGAAGATGCCCGCCGCGATGCCGCCCCAGGCGCCGCACAAGCCGTGCAGCGGCCAGACGCCCAGCACGTCATCGATATGCCACTTGTTCTGGGCCAGCGTAAACAAATAGACGAACAGCACGCCGGCCACCGCGCCGGTGATCAGCGCGCCGAGCGGATGCATGAGGTCCGAGCCGGCGCACACGGCCACCAGCCCGGCCAGCGGGCCGTTGTAGGCGAAGCCGGGGTCGTTGCGGCCGGCCCACCACGCCGCCAGCGTGCCGCCGGCCATCGCCATCAGCGAATTGATGGCCACCAGGCCGCTGATCTTGTCCACGGTCTGGGCGCTCATCACATTGAAGCCGAACCAGCCCACCGCCAGCACCCAGGCGCCGAGCGCCAGGAAGGGGATGTTCGAGGGCGGATGCGCGCTGATGCGGCCGTCCTTCGAGTACCGGCCGCGCCGGGCGCCCAGCAGCAACACGGCAGGCAGGGCGATCCAGCCGCCCACGGCATGCACGACGACCGAGCCTGCGAAATCGTGAAACGGCGAGCCCGCAACCGAGGCGATCCAGTCCTGGATGCCGAAGCGGTTGTTCCAGGCGATACCTTCGAAGAACGGGTAGACAAAACCTACCAGGATGAAGGTGGCGACCAGTTGCGGATTGAATCGCGAGCGCTCCGCAATGCCTCCCGAAATAATCGCCGGAATGGCCGCCGCAAATGTGGCGAGGAAGAAGAATTTCACCAGTTCATATCCGCTCTTTTGTGCCAGGACTTCGGCACCGGACATGAATTGCACCCCGTACGCCACCGTATAACCGACAAAAAAGTAAGCAATCGTGGAAACGGCAAAATCAACAAGGATTTTCACCAGTGCATTCACCTGGTTTTTCTTGCGCACCGTGCCGAGTTCCAGGAATGCAAATCCCGCGTGCATGGCGAGTACCAGGATGGCGCCGAGCAGGATGAACATCGCATCGGCGCCCGTTTTCCAGTTTTCCATTGCTACCTCAATGCTCAAAATGGGAGCACGAGTATGCAAAATCCGTTCCAGACAGCGATGCAAAATGGGGAAAATAGCGCCGAGGCGGTGCGTGGCGCACTGGTGTGGCGTTTCCGGGCGAGTTGTCGGATCAACTATTGCGCGCAGCGGCTGCGCCGCCGTACGAGCCACGCCTCATTATGGATCGCCATGCGCCAAAAGCGGGCGTATAGCGCGCGCTGTGCGATCCAGAATGGTGCGTCCTCGCCCGGGGGGAGGCCGACGAAGCGCGGCCCCGTGCATGTGCGCCGCACGATACGTGTCGGGCTGAAAAAGTGACGATTCCATTTGGGGAAAAGAGGGGTAAAACCCCCGCTAAGTCTTGCCAGAGAACGTTTTCCGGCCGTTTTCGTTGCTTCGGTGCCACTGGGGATTGCCCAAGGCGCAAAGGGCAGATTAGACTGCGCCGATCGGTAATTTGCCGGCAGGCAGATGTCCGGTGACGACGACCAACAAGGGAAATCTAGCCATGAATAAAGGTGAACTGGTATCGGCCATCGCCGCGGAAGCAGAACTCAGCAACGCCGCCGCMGAGCGCGCGCTGAACGCCGCGCTGGACAGTATCAAAAAGGCAGTGGCCAAGGGGGACTCGGTCACCCTGGTGGGGTTTGGTAGCTTCAGCTCGGGCAAGCGTGCTGCCCGTACCGGCCGCAATCCGCGCACCGGCGAAACGATCAAGATCCCGGCCGCCAAGACGGTGAAGTTCTCCGCCGGCCAGGGTTTCAAGGACGCCGTGAACAAGAAGAAGTAAGCAAGTTCGCGTTCTTGAAAGTAAGGAAAGCGGCCTTCGGGGCCGCTTTTCTTTTTGGGCCATGATGTCCACGCGCGGATTTGCCCATTGGCGCGCCTCGTCGGGTTACACTGCCCGCGCCTCAGGCTCGATTTCTGGATTTTCTGCGATGAACGATCTGTCCCACCAGCTTTCCATGACCGTGCTGATGACGCCGGACATGGCCAACTTCTCCGGCAACGTGCACGGGGGCACCATCCTGAAGTACCTGGACATGGTGGCCTACGCCTGCGCCAGCCGCTACGCCGGCCGCTATGTGGTCACGCTGTCGGTGGACCAGGTGATGTTCCGCCAGCCGATCCACGTGGGCGAACTCGTCACCTTCCTGTCTGCCGTGAACTACACCGGCCGAAGCTCGATGGAAATCGGCATCAAGGTGGTGACTGAGAATATTCGCAGCAAGGTGGTACGGCATACCAATAGCTGCTACTTCACGATGGTCGCCGTGGACGACAACGGCGCGCCGGCCGAGGTGCCGCCGCTGCAACCGCGTGACGAGGTGGAGCGCCAGCGCTTTGCCGCCGCCCAGCAGCGCCGCGCGCTGCGCCAGGAAATGGAGCGCCGGCACGACGAGATCAAGGGTTCGGCGGACTGACCATGGCGAACATCCGCATCGGAATGATGGCCGTCGCCGGCCTGTGGGCGCTCTCCAGCATCACGCAGGCCGAGGAAATCGGCAGCGTCAGCACGAATTTCCGCGTCACCGGCTCCGACAAGGTGGTGATCGAAGCCTATGACGATCCGCAGGTGGACGGCATCACCTGCTACGTCTCGCGGGCGCGCACGGGCGGCATCAAGGGCTCGCTCGGCATGGCCGAAGACCCGCCGGAAGCCTCGATTGCCTGCCGCCAGGTGGGCCCCATCACCTTCAAGGGCCCGGTCAAGGCGCAGGAAGACGTGTTTTCCGAGCGGATGTCGATCCTGTTCAAGACCCTGCACGTGGTGCGTGCGGTGGACCGCAAGCGCAACACGCTGGTCTATCTGACCTACTCCGACCGCATCGTCAGCGGCAGCCCGCAGAACGCGGTGACGGCGGTACCGGTGCCGGCCGGGACACCGATCCCCGTCAAGTAAGCCTCAGCCCCTCAGCAACCTCAGGCTTCAAACAGCTTGCGCAGATTCGATTTCAGAATCTTCCCATTGGGATTGCGCGGCAGCATCTCCCCGCTGACGATAATCCGCACTGGCACCTTGAACGCCGCCAGCTGCTGCCGCACGAAATCCTGCAACTCCGCTTCCGTGGCAGCCATGCCCGGCTTCAGGCTCACCACCGCACCGGGCTCCTCGCCCAGCGTGCGGTGCGGGATGCCGACCAGCGCCGCATCCATGATGGCCGGATGGGCGTACAGCGCGCTTTCCACCTCGATGCAGTAGATGTTCTCGCCGCCGCGGATCAGCATGTCCTTCATCCGGTCGACGATATAGAGGAAGCCGTCCGCATCCAGCCGGGCGATGTCGCCAGTGTGCAGCCAGCCATCGACGAAGGTCTTGGCCGTCGCCTCGGCCTTGTTCCAGTAGCCGTGCACCACGTTCGCGCCGCGCACCATCAGCTCGCCGGTCTCCCCCAAGGGCAGCGCGCGCCCGAAGCCATCGTCGATCTTCATCTCGCCGATGGGCAGGGCCGGGCCGCTGCTGTCTGGCCGGRACACGTACTCTTCCGCGCTGTGGCTGGTGAAGGTGGCCGAGGTCTCCGTCATGCCCCAGCCAATGCCGGGCGCCGMGTGTGGAAACACTTCCTTGATGCGCCGCACCAGTTCCGGCGAGGCCGGTGCGCCGCCATAGTTCATGTTCTCCAGCGATGACAGATCGAAGTCGCCGCGCTGGGGATGCTCGATGATCTGCCAGGCGATGGTCGGCACGCCGCCGGCCCCCGTGCAGCGTTCGCGCTCGATCAGCGCCATGGCCTGGAGCGTGTCCCAGCGATGCAGCAGCACGATTTTGCCGCCCGTCGCGAGTGCGCCATTGAGCACTGACATGCAGCCCGTGACATGGAAGAACGGTACCGCCAGCAGCGCCGCCTTCTGCGGGGCGTTCGGATCCGGCTCGGGCACCGGCTCGCCGCGCCGCAGCAGGTTGCGCAGCGGGCTGAACTGGGCCGCCACGGCCACGGAGGTGGCGTTGCGGTGCGAGCCCACGGCGCCCTTTGGCTTGCCGGTAGTGCCCGAGGTGTAGAAGATCGTCGCGTCCTCGTCCGGGTCCAGCGGGATGGCCGGCAACGATTGCGAGGGCAGGCCGTTCCAGGCCGACGACGGGCCGATCACCGATTCGAGCGTAGCGATATGGGCGTCGCCCGTGATTTGAGAAAAGTCGCCGCTCTCCGGCAGTCGCGACACATAGACGCGCTCCAGCGCCGGGCAGGCCGGCAGGTGCTCGAGGATGCGGCCGAGCCGCTCGTTATCGACGATGGCGATCCGGCTGCCCGAATCGGCCAGCCCGTATTCGAGTTCGGCGCCCGTCCACCATGCATTGAGCGGCGTGACGATGGCGCCCGCCAGCAGCGCGCCAAAGAACGCCACCGGCCATTCGGGCAGGTTGCGCATGGCCACGGCAACGCGGTCGCCCTTGCGTACGCCGTCCCGGATCAGCTGGTGCGCCAGCGCCGTGGCGGCCAGTGCGAACGCGCGGTAGCTGACGCGCTCGTCCTCATAGACGACGAAGGTCTTCTCGCCCCAGCCGGCGGCCACCAGGAACAGGTCGCGTAGCGTGGGCGGGGCGTTTTTCCAGACAGTCGTGGGAATGCCACGGATCACGCGCGTCTCGGTTTCGAAGGGCGCGCCGGGCGCGGTCAGGCGGGCGTGGGCTTCGGCGAGGGACATCACCGKCCACGCGGCGGTTTGCTGAGGATGTTGCGACATGACTGCCTCCGGGGCTGCATTGCAGGTGGACGTGCAGAAACGCGAAGGGCGGCAGGAGCCGGAGCCACCGCCGCCCGGGAGGGGGTGGGGTCAGATCGTGACGCCGCCGTCCACGACCATCGCCTGGCCGGTCATGAAGGTGCTGGCGGCCGAGGCCAGGAAGCAGGCGGCGCCGGCAATCTCGACCGGCTCGCCGATGCGGCGCAGCGGGGCGCCCTGGGTCGATTGCTTGTAACGCTCGGGATCTTCCCACAGCGCGCGCGCGAAATCGGTCTTGATCAGGCCGGGGGCGATGCAGTTCACGCGCACGTTATGCGGCCCGAACTCCACGGCCAGGTTGCGCGCGAGCTGGAAATCGGCCGCCTTGGAGACGTTGTAGACGCCAATCGTCGGGGAGCCGCGCAGGCCGCCAATCGACGACACGATGATGATTGAGCCCTCGCGGCGTTCGATCATCTGTGGCGCCACCATCTGGATCAGCCAGTGGTTGGAGATGACATTGTTGTCCAGCACCTTGCGGAACTGGTCGTCCGTCACGCCGCTCATCGGCCCGTAGTACGGGTTCGAGGCGGCGTTGCAGACCAGGACGTCCACCTTGCCGAAGGTGCGGTTGGTCTCGTCCACCAGGTGCTGGAGGTCTTCCTTCGACGAGATATTGGCCGGCACGGCGATGGCGGTACCGGCGCCGTGGCGCGCGTTGATGGCGTCCACCACTTCGGCGCAGGCTTCGGCCTTGCGCGACGAAATGACCACCTTGGCGCCTTGCACGGCCATCTGCTCGGCGATGGCGCGGCCGATGCCGCGCGACGAACCGGTGATGATGGCAACCTTGCCCGACAGATCGAACAATGACATGGTGTCTCCTGAGGATCGCGGCGGTCTTGCCGTCGCTGGATATATGAGGTGCCGGGACATTATGGGGACGCCGCCCCCCTCAGTCCACCCGCAAACCGCCACGCCGGGGGTGGTATCAGCAAACTTTCTGCGGGCAATTCACGCGATGCATGACGCGTGCCGCAGCGTGGAACGCTCTGCCCCTTATATGCCCCTCATGCCTCCTTGTCGGCGGCGAGCACGCGCGGCAGGGTGGCGGCCAGCGCACCGCGCAGCGGCGCGTCCAGGGGGATGCCGAAGCGGTGGATGATCAGGTCGATGACGGCCTCGGCGTCGTCCAGTTCCTGCTTCTGGACGCTGCCGTCGGCGGCGCGCGCGGCGAACTGGCCGTTGCGAAGCGCCAGGCGCACCCCGTCCTCCACCCGCGCCACCATCAGCGTCTGTGTGAACTGGCTGTCTGGATGGGTCGACACGTACCAGTTGCGCGCCACGTAATCGATCTTCGGCTGCGGGGTCAGGTCGAAGCGGTACATCACGCGCCAGTCGTCCGCGCCGGTGCCGTCATCGGACCGGAATTCGAGGTCGTAGGCGTGGAACGCGGTGCTGGCCAACTGCGCCGCCGGCGTGGGCGTCAGCCGGAACGGCACGTCAGGGTCGACCGGCAAGGACAGCGGTAGCGCGCGGTCGAGTGTGGTGCCGCCGAAGCCCACGTCGGCCAGATAGCTCTCGTGGGCCACCTCGACGCGCAGCAGCATGTGGGAGAGCCCGGTGGGCGGATGGTCCGCCGGCAGCCGCCAGCGCACGCGCGCGGCCAGGGGCACCACGGTATAGCCGAGCGCCTTGAGCCCGGCGCAGAACAGGGTATTGAGCTCGAAGCAGTAGCCGCCGCGCCCCTGGGTGACGAGTTTTTCGAACACGTCCGGCACGTCGATCCGCACGGGTCGGCCCGTGAGCGGATTCAGGTTCTCGAACGGGAGATGGGCGAGCTGGGCTGCGATCAGCGCGTCCAGCGCGGGGAGGTCGGGGCTGGCTGGCGCGGCATCGAGGCCGATCCGCGCCAGCCACGCCGGTAGCTGATCGGGCGAGAGCGGGGAAATTTCATCGACGGGAAGCATGGGGTTCGCTGTCTCCGTGGGGGTCCGATAGCGGCCCGGGTGGCGGTTGGTTTGGCGAGAATGCCAGGCTGCGCCGACGGAATCCGCTTCGTCAGCGGTGGGGTAGACCGAGGCCGGCGCGCCCACTACTATAAGTCCACAACGCCACCGGCACCGATGCCCCACGCATGACAGGGTCATCCTCAGCCGGGCCCTCTCACAGGAGACGCCCCGTGAAAACCCTGATCGAGCATCTGTCGCATTACGCGGCCTATCACCGCGATCGCCGCAACATCGTCACCCATTTCGTCGGCATCCCGATGATCGTGCTGGCCGTGACCACGCTGCTCGGCCGGCCCGCCCTGCCGCTCGGCGAGGGGGCGGCGTTCCTCACCCCGGCCATGGTCGTCTACGCGCTCTCGTGCCTGTTCTACCTGCGGCTGTCGTTCGCCTTCGGCCTCGCCATGGCGGTCATTCTGGCCGTATTCCTATGGGTTGGGGCATGGATTGCCGCGCTGCCGACGGCGGCCTGGCTCGCTTCCGGCATCGGCCTGTTCGTGGTGGGATGGATCATCCAGTTCGTCGGGCACTACTACGAGGGGCGCAAGCCGGCGTTCGTCGATGACCTCGTCGGGCTGCTGATCGGCCCGCTCTTCCTGGTGGCGGAGACCGCGTTCGCGATGGGCCTTGCCCGCGAAACGCACGACGCAATGGCCGCGCACGTGCACTGATCGGGTCAGATTCCAGATCTTCGGGCACACGCCGCGCACGCCAAAGTGGGGGGACGTACCCCCTTTACGCGTGCGCAAGGCCCGCTCGCGAGCCCGTTGCTGACGCAAAGCAGCGACAAAACCCGGGGTTTTCACTGGGTTTGACGTGCCTCATGTACGAAAACCCCTTGACTTGCGGTACTTTCCGCTATGATTCAGTGCGTACCGGCACCCGTGATTCGCAACGTGCCACTGCGGTGAGACGCAGCGATACGCAGCGATACGCCGGGACACATTCTTCAACTCACGTATATCGATATGGCGACCAAAGCGAAACCGACCACGAAGACTGCAACCAAGCCCGCTGCCAAGAAGGCACCGGCAACCAAGGCACCCGTGAAGGCTGCCGCCAAGAAGGCCGCTCCGGCCAAGAAGGCTGCTCCCGCCGCTGCTCCGGCCCCGAAGCCGCTGAAGGACACCTTCAACAAGTCGAGCCTGGTCGCTCACCTGGTAGCTCAGACCCAGCTGGAAGCCAAGGCCGTGAAGTCGGTGCTGGCCCATCTGGAAAACACCATCGTCAGCGCGCTGAACAAGAAGGGCGCCGGCGAATTCACGCTGCCGGGCCTGCTGAAGGTGACCGCACAGCAAGTGCCGGCCAAGAAGAAGCGCTTTGGCAAGGACCCGTTCACGGGTGAAGAGCGTTGGTTCCCGGCCAAGCCGGCCAGCGTCAAGGTCAAGGTCCGTMCGCTGAAGAAGCTGAAGGACGCCGCGGCCTGATCGCCACGCATCTTTGGTAGTCCTGAAAACCCCACCCGCTCCGGCGCGTGGGGTTTTTTGTTGCCCGGATGCCCGGGCGGCGAGGGCGGGTCAGTACGCCTTGAAATTGGCCGCCACGCGCTGGCGCAGGAAATCGCCCGCCGAGATGGCTGGGTACAGCCGCGCAGGGCCCTCGATCGTCGCCTCGCGGTTGGCCTGGCAGAAGAACGCCAGGCTGTAGCGCGGGCCCATGTACTCGCCCGGCGCGGGGTTGCGCACGCGGTGGAAGTTGGACGGCAGGCGGTCATCGCTCCAGCGCATCAGCATGTCCCCGATATTGCACGTGATGACGTCCTCGTCCGGGGCGATGGGCGTCCACGCCTGCGCCTCCATCTCCTTGCCCGGACAGACCTGCAGGCCGCCCTGGCCCTGGCGCTGGAACAGCAGCGTCAGGCAGTCGAAATCCGTATGGGCACCGGCACGCCAGAGTTCGAGTTTGTCCTGCGCCTCGGGCGGAATCGCGTAGTAGTGCAGCAGCCGCAGCGTGCTCTGGTAGTCCGGCGCGGCCGGGTCGTGGGCGCGCGTGAAGAATTCCGGATCGAAGCCGAGCTTGTCGGCGAAGCAGGACAGGAGCTTCATGCCCACCTCCCAGCACTGGCGCTCGAAGGCCAGCATGGTGGCCTGGAAGCCGGCCAGCTCCGCCTCAGTGGGCCATAGCGGCGCCATGTGCGGGCGCGTGATCTGGTAGGACTCCTTCTGGTCCGGCGTGCCCGTGGACGGCCGTACCTGCGCGCGGGACTCCCAGCCCGCGTTGTTGGCCTTCTGCAGCGGATACAGGCCCTTCACGGCCTCCGGCAGCGCGAAGAAGCGTTCGGTCATGGCGAAGGCTTCGCGCACGGCGGCGAGGTCGATGCCATGGTTCGCTACCTGGAAGAAGCCGACGTCCACGGCCGCATGCCAGAGTTCGTCGGCGATCTCGGCCTTGCGGCGGGGGTAGTCGGAGAGGTCGATGCGGCGGATCTCGCGCGCGCTGGTCTCGTGGCCTTGCGCGCCCATGCGGGATTCGCGGGCCAGTTCGTGGAGGGAGGCGGTGTCGGTCATGATCGTTCCGGAGTCAGGAAAGGTTGGGTGCGGTCCTGCCTTTCGCGCGATGACTGCCGGGGGATCTGACCTGCGGACGATCTCTTGAGCCCCGGTGCCAGTCGCGCAAGGGCGGGGCACGGACGTCAAGAGCAATTTCCTGCCGCGCACCGGGGGTGGGCGGTTGAACGCTTCTACTCTTCGGGGGGTGAGATTGCAGGTTTCGGGCCAGCCGGCACGACCCGGTTTTGACCCAGTTCCGGGCCGATTTGCGCCGGGGTGGCGCACGCCATGCCGCAGGATGGTGCGGCGCGCCCAAAAAAACGCCGGCGCAAAGGCCGGCGTTCAGTTCTTTCCTCCCGCAGCGGGGAGGGCACCACATGACCGCTTACTGCGGTCCCAGCTTGCGGATCAGGGCGTCCAGCTTGCCCATTTCCTCTTCGTTCAGGTCCGTCAGCGGTGCGCGCACCGGGCCGGCATCGTGGCCAACCAGCTTGGCGCCGGCCTTGACGATCGACACCGCGTAGCCGTGCTTGCGGTTACGGATGTCCAGGTACGGCAGGAAGAAGTCGTCGATCAGGCGACCCACGGTAGCGTGGTCGTCCGCCGCGATGGCGCGGTAGAAGTCCATCGCCGTCTTCGGGATGAAGTTGAACACGGCCGACGAGTACACCGGCACGCCCAGCGCCTTGTAGGCAGCGGCGTAGACCTCGGCGGTGGGCAGGCCGCCCAGGTAGGCCAGGCGGTCGCCGAGCTTGCGGCGCACGCGCACCATTGCCTCGATCTCGCCCACGCCGTCCTTGAAGCCGATCAGGTTCGGGCAGCGGTCGACCACGCGTTCCAGCAGGTCGGCGCCGATGCGCGAGTTGGCGCGGTTGTAGACGATCACGCCGCACTTGGTGGCCTTGCAGACCTCTTCAATGTGGTTGGCGATGCCTTCTTCGCTGGCTTCGGTCAGGTAATGCGGCATCAGCAGGATGCCGTGCGCGCCCAGGCGCTCGGCTTCCTTGGCGTATTCGATGGCCACGCGGGTCGGGCCGCCGGCGCCGGCCAGGATGGGTACCTTGCCACGGCAGGTTTCCACCGCGGTGCGGATCACGTTCGAATAGTCCTGCTGCGTCAGCGAGAAGAACTCGCCCGTGCCGCCGGCTGCGAACAGGGCCGAGGCGCCGTACGGGGCCAGCCATTCCAGGCGTTCGATATAGGTCGACGGGCGGAAATTGCCCTGTTMGTCAAAGTCGGTCACGGGGAACGAAAGCAGGCCGTCCGAAATAATCTGCTTGAGTTCTTGCGGTGTAGTCATGTCGCTCATCCTGATCGCCACATGGCGAAAATGGTGTGGTTTGTTAATGGGGCAAGGCCCGTTCGATGACCTCGCACCCAACTGCTGAGTGGATTCGAGATAAGTCATCGTACAACTAACAACTTGACGGTGCAAGGGCTAAGGGCACGACCGAGGGAAAACCCCGGCATTTTTGCCCGCACCGGGGGTGGGCAGACGAGGGGGGCGTCACATCGCCCAGACCTGCCGATCGCCCGCCAGGCCGCAAGGAGATTGAAAGGAAGGCCATCGGGCCCGATGCCCGAAAGCATGGCGATTTGCACCGTTCAGGGTAAACGCGCACTGTGTCTGACGGAACCGCGTCCCTATAATCGCAGTCGTACGACGACATATCACAAGCCGGTTCCCACGCATTCTGCACCCGGTCCCCGGCTGTGAGGAGACCCCGATGAACGCAAGCCCCACTTCCAGCACCGCCGCCGCGACTTCTGTCGAAGGCGCGCGCCGCACCAACGTCCGCTACTGGATTCTCCTGCTCATCTTCATTGTGACCACGGTCAACTACGCCGACCGGGCCACGCTGTCGATCACCGGCCCCGCGATGCGCGAGGAGTTCGGCTTCAGCGCCGTGCAGATGGGCTATATCTTCTCCGCCTTCAGCTGGGCCTATGTGATGGCGCAGATTCCAGGCGGCTGGCTGCTCGACCGCTTCGGCGCACGCCGCATCTACGCGGCCAGCATCTTCGTCTGGTCGTTCTTCACGCTGCTGCAGGGCTGGCTGGGCGTGTTCGCCACCATCGGCTCGGTCATGACCGTGCTGTTCGCGCTGCGCTTTGCCGTGGGCCTGGCCGAATCGCCGGCTTTCCCGGCCAACGCCAAGGTGGTCGCCAGCTGGTTCCCCACCGCCGAGCGTGGCACGGCATCGGCCATCTTCAACGCCGCCCAGTACTTCGCCGCCGTGGTCTTCACGCCGCTGATGGCCTGGGTCGTCCATAGCTGGGGCTGGCACCACGTCTACCTGTGGATGGGCCTGATGGGCATGGCGCTGGCGCTGGTATGGCTCAAGATCATGCGCAGCCCGGCCACGCACCCGGCCGTGAACCGCGCCGAACTCGACTATATCGAGCAGGGCGGCGGGCTGATCCATATGAACGAAGGCGCCGGCCAGGCCAAGGAAAAGGCACCGGCGGGCTGGTTCTACGCCAAGCAACTGCTCTCCAACCGCATGCTGGCTGGCGTGTACCTCGGCCAGTACTGCATCAACGTGCTGACGTACTTCTTCCTGACGTGGTTCCCGGTGTACCTGGTGCAGGCGCGCGGCATGTCGATCCTGAAGGCGGGCTTCGTGGCCTCGCTGCCGGCTATCTGCGGCTTCCTGGGCGGGGTGCTGGGCGGGGTGATCTCCGACAGCCTGCTGCGCAAGGGCTACTCGCTGACCTTCGCGCGCAAGCTGCCCATCGTGGTCGGCATGCTGCTGTCCGTGTCGATGATTGCCTGCAACTACGTGGATGCCGAGTGGCTGGTGGTCGGCATCATGGCGCTGGCCTTCTTCGGCAAGGGCATTGGCGCGCTGGGCTGGGCTGTGGTGGCCGATACGGCGCCCAAGGAGGTCATGGGCCTCGCCGGCAGCATTTTCAACACCTTTGGCAATATCGCCGGCATCGTGACGCCGATCGTGATCGGCTATATCCTCAGCGTCACGGGCTCGTTCAACGGCGCGCTGGTTTTCGTGGGCATCAACGCCCTGGTCACCGTGGTGAGCTACCTGGTGATCGTGAAGGACATCCGGCGCGTGGAACTGAAGCACGCCTGATATAGAGAGAAGACAAGGACCCCCCAACATGTCTGAACAGGATTCCCCGGTGGCCGCCCAGGCCGTGGCTGCCGACCCCAAGCCGCTGTACATCCGCATCCACGCCGACGACAACGTGGCCATCATCGCCAATGACGGCGGCCTGCCCGCCGGCACGGTGTTCCCGTGCGGCCTGACGCTCGTGGAACGCGTGCCGCAGGGCCACAAGGTGGCGCTGGTGGACCTGAAGCAGGACGACGCGGTCATGCGCTACAACGTGGTGATCGGCTACGCGCTGAAAGACCTGCCGCGCGGCAGCTGGATCAACGAGCGCGTGCTGCGCATGCCCGAGCCGCCGGGCCTGACCGACCTGCCGATCGGCACGCGCGTGCCGGCGCCGCTGCCGCCGCTGGAAGGCTATACCTTCGAAGGCTTCCGCAACCCGGACGGCTCCGTGGGCACCCGCAACATCCTGGCGATTACCACCACGGTGCAGTGCGTGTCCGGCGTGGTCGAGCACGCGGTGCGCCGCATCAAGGCCGAACTGCTGCCGCGCTACCCCAATGTCGACGACGTGATCGGCCTGGAGCACACCTATGGCTGCGGCGTGGCGATCGACGCCCCCGATGCCATCGTGCCCATCCGCACGCTGCGCAACATCGCCCTGAACCCCAACTTCGGCGGCCGCGCGATGATGGTGAGCCTGGGCTGCGAGAAGCTCCAGCCGGAACGCCTGATGCCGCCCGGCACGATCCCCATCCAGACCGGCGCCGGCGAGGTGCAGGTGGGCGTAGTCTGTCTGCAGGATGACCAGCACGTGGGCTTCGGGTCGATGATCGACTCGATCATGACCATGGCCGAATCACACCTCGAAGTGCTGAACGCGCGCCAGCGCGAGACCTGCCCGGTCTCCGAACTGGTGGTGGGCGTGCAGTGCGGCGGCAGCGACGCMTTCTCGGGCGTGACCGCCAACCCCGCCGTGGGCTACGCCACGGACCTGCTGGTGCGTGCCGGCGCCGCCGTGATGTTCTCGGAAGTGACCKAGGTGCGCGACGGCATCGCCCAGCTAACCGCACGGGCCGCGACGCCGGAAGTGGCCGAGGCCATGATCCGCGAGATGGACTGGTACGACCGCTACCTGGACCGTGGCCGCGTGGACCGCAGCGCCAACACCTCGCCCGGCAACAAGAAGGGCGGGCTGTCGAACATCGTGGAAAAGGCGATGGGGTCCATCGTCAAGTCGGGCAGCTCGGCCATCTCCGGCGTGCTGTCACCGGGCGAGAAGCTCAAGCAGAAGGGCCTGATCTACGCCGCCACGCCGGCCAGCGACTTTATCTGCGGCACGCTGCAACTGGCCGCCGGCATGAACCTGCACGTGTTCACCACTGGCCGGGGCACGCCGTATGGCCTGGCCGAGGTGCCGGTGATCAAGGTGGCCACCCGCAACGACCTGGCGCGCCGCTGGCACGACCTGATGGACATCAACGCGGGCCGCATCGCCACCGGCGAGGCCACCATCGAGGATGTAGGCTGGGAGTTGTTCAACCTGATGCTGGACGTGGCCAGCGGGCGCAAGAAGACCTGGGCCGAGCACCACAAGCTCTACAACTCGCTCGCGCTGTTCAACCCGGCGCCGGTGACCTGAGTCACTGGCTGGGCAGGGAAGAGAAGGGGCCGCCGTCGCGCGGTCCCTTTTTTTGCCGATGCGCTGCGCCCGGGGCGAAGCCCGCTTCGCCGCACCCCCATCCCCATCCCCCGGATCACGAATCCGCCTTCGCACTGCCCACGCGCCCGCGTGAGGCAATCCCCTGCAATATCAACGACTTGCCGACGCACACCCGCCTGGCACGCCTGCTGCAATAGGGTTTGACGAGCGAGACGTCCTATCTCGCCAACCCTGAGCGGAAAGGAGTCGCAAATGCACGATATCGGAAGTTCCAGGCCCGGTGGCTGGGGTGCCGGCTACAACGAGTTTGAACAAGGGTTCTCCTCCGAAATGGCCGGCGAATTCGGCCAGGAGCTGGAGAACGAGTTTGCCAACGAGTTCGGGAACGAGTTCGAGCAGGGCGAGGCGTCCTTCGGCAACGAATTCGAGAATGAGTTCGAGAACGAGATCTCCGGCGAGATGCAGGAGATGGAGCTGGCCGCCGAACTGCTCGCCGTCAACAACGAGCAGGAGATGGAGCAGTTCCTCGGCGGGCTGATCAAGTCGGTGGGCCGCGCGGCCACGGGTTTCGCCAAGTCGTCGGCGGGCAAGGCGCTCGGGGGCATCCTGCGCTCGGCGGCGAAGTCGGCCTTGCCGATTGTCGGCAGCGCGCTGGGCAATCTCGTGGTGCCGGGCGCCGGCGGGGCCATCGGCGGCAAGCTGGCCAGCATGGCCGGCAACGCGCTGGGGCTGGAACTGGAGGGCCTCAGCAACGAGGACCGCGAGTTCGAGGTGGCGCGCCGCGTCGTGCGCATCGGCCGCCATGCCGCCAATCACCTGGCGACGACCCCCATCCCCCCGCAGGTGCCGCCAGCCCGGGCGGCGCACGTGGCCTTCCTGCGCGCGGCAAAGCAGGTGGCGCCGGGGCTGCTGCCGGCGATGAAGCAACTCTCGCGCAATGGCGGGGCTGCTCCGCCGCATGGCGGAAATGGTGGCGGGAACGGCAGCGGGATGGGCATGCAGCACCCGGGCACGTCGATCTTCGGCCCGGCGTCGGGCGGGTCCCACTTGCCGGTGCCGATGGGCCAGTCCCATCCGGGCGGGGCCGTGGCGACGGTCGGATGTCCCTCGTGCGGTACGCAGGTCCAGGCCCCGCACACGGGCCACTTCCCACACGGCGGGGTCTGGCGGCGTTCGCGCAACGGGCGCGCCATCATCCTCTACCTCGGTCCGCAGCAGCGGCCGGCGTACTGAGCGCCACGGGACACCGCGATGAACCCGAGCCTCCACGCGCTGCGTCTGCTGGAACAGGAAGCGCTGGGCATCCGCGCACGCCTGGACGCGCAGCTGCCCTATGCGTTGCAGATGCCGATGGTGCCCGCCGCCAATGTCAGCGATGAGGCGATGGGCGCCATCGAGCGCCATATGCAGGCGGAGCGCAAGCAGCTGCGCGTGCGCATCACGGGCTTCCTGCGCCTGCTGCGCGGCCTGCAGCCCACGCCGCGCGACGTGGCGCGGGCCCAGCAGCGCTATGCCCTGCTCAAGCTGTACTTCCATGCGGCGCTCACGCACTTCGAGATCTTCGCGGAAGTGCTGACGCAGCGCAGCCAGCACGGCACCGGCATCTGGCTCTCGGGCCTCGACGTGGCCGCGCAGGATGGCCTCAAGCAGCCCGGCTCGTCGATCGAGGCGCCGCCCGTCATCTGCTACGTCGAGCGCGGCCATGGCGGTGCCATCCGCCGCGCCCGCACCCGGCTGCCGGGCGGCGGCGCCAATCCGGTGGCGGTGATCCGCATGCCGCGCGAGCGGATGGTGGGCACGGGCATTGCGGCGTCCCTGTTCCATGAAGTGGGGCACCAGGCGGCGGCGCTGCTGGACCTCGTCAACGCCTACCGGCGGGCGTCCGCCAGCCGCGTGGGGCAGGGGCGCACCCCGGCGCAGCGGATCTGGCAGGCGTGGGATCGCTGGATCAGCGAGATCGTGGCGGATCTCTGGGCGGTGTCGCGCGTGGGCATCGCTGCCACGTGCGGGCTGATGAGCGTGGTGAGCCTGCCAAAGGCGTTCGTGCTGCGCATCAACCTCGACGATCCGCATCCGGCACCGTGGATCCGCGTGAAGCTGTCCCTGGCCATGGGCCGCGCGCTCTATCCGCATCCGCAGTGGGACGCGCTGGAGCAGGTCTGGGAGCAGCTCTATCCGCGCTGGCAGATGAGCGCGGCCCAGCGCGAAGCCTTCGATCAGCTGGACCGCGCCGTGCCGTGGTTCGTAGCGACCTTGCTGTCGCTGCGGCCCCCGGCGCTGGACGGCCGCTCGCTGGCGGAGGCGCTGCGCCTGCCAGACCGTCACCCCAAGCGGCTGCTGGCCGCCTGGGAGCGGGTCARGCAGCGCCCGCAGGAGGGCTTGGCGGACACGCCGACGCTGGCCTTCGCGGTGCTCGGCCAGGCGCGCTACAGCGGCCTGCTGCCGGCCAATGACGAGCTGCAGATCATCTCGGCGCTGCTGCAGCGCTGGGCGCTGGCCGGCTACCTGCCCTGGTCGGCGGGCAGCAGGCAGCTGAGTGTGGTGTTGAACCAGCGCCGCCCGGTCCGGACCCCGGTTCCGGCTTATGCATGATTTTCGTGATTTCCGTGATGGCGTGAAATTGCTGAGGGAGAAATGTGATGGTCAATTCGGACGATATCCACCCCTACAAAGACGTCTTGATCGTGAAGACGACCAAGGGGATGGACGGTGACTACGATGTCACGATACCCGTCTACGGGCTCAGCAACAGCCTGCAGGCGCAATGCCACATCGGCGACCAGCCCACGGACACCCGGAAGGTCGCTGACACCGGCAGCCCCCAGACGCTGACGGCGCGCATCACGCTCAGGATGAAGAGCGGCGTGGACCTCCCGGCCAAGATCGAGATCATCAATGGACTGATCGAGCAGCTGGTCGACCCCAAGGCCATCAGCGCCCAGGAGTCGGCCGATATTGGCGTGTACCTGTCCCAGGGGCATGGCGTGGAACTCAGCCGCGACGTCGAGATCCCGCCGAGGGAAGTGGTGCCGAGCGAGCCCAGTTTCCACCCGCTGGACGACCCGATCGCGGACCGCTCCGGGCCGCTCGACACCGAGCAGTACGTCAGCCCGACCACGGTGCGCCTGCAGCGGACCCCGCGCGCGCTCACCGGCGACGTGGCCCTGTGGCTGCTGATCAAGATGAATGCCGACATGCTCGGCTGGGACAACTACGTCAAGCAGATCGATTCGCTGTTCTTCCCGGACGCGAACACGCCGCTGGGCAAGGATGGCGAGCCGTTCCTCTATGGCGGCGCGGCCCGGCTCAGCCGGCGCCGTTTCCTGCCCTTCACGGACACCGACGCCTACCGGGCCCTCAAGGTGGCGACGGAAGCCTTCGTAGTCACCTGGGGGGCCGTGGTGCCCAGCGGGCCGACGGCCAACGACATCGCCCGGCTGCTGGCCTATGACCCGACCGCCATCGCCCTGGCCAACGACCGCCTCGGCCTGAAGATCACCAAGCCGGACGTGCTGGCGAACAAGTATTTCGGCGGCGGGGCCTCGCCCACGCTCCCGTACCTGCAGCGGATTGCCTCCGCCCTGCAGGGCACGGACGCGGCGGAACGGATCAACCGGGCGCTGACGGACCGGACCGTGCCGGAAGAGCGCGCCGCGCTACCAGGAGAAGGCGTCACGCCGACGCCCCAGCGCCACCTCGACCAGTGCGGCGAAGGCTGCCTGTGGCTCGACCACTGGAACCAGGACATCTCGGCCAAGCTGACCTATCCGCCGCTGATCGAGCTGATCTGGAGCTACTGGATGGAGGAACTCCAGCTGGTGCAGACCATGAACGCGATCTCCCGGCGCTTCCAGAACGTCTCCGCCGGCCCACGCGACCCGCTGGCCCAGTTCGAACTCGATTCCCTGCGCCCGCTCAACAACATCATCTGGGGCTGGGTGCAGGACGAGCAGCACCGCCTGCCGATCGAACGGCGCGCGGCGGAGTACCAGCACGAGTACGGTTTCCAGCTCATCGGCCGGGCCGTGCCGCAGGTGCAGCCGGCCGACACGCGCAGCAAGTTCCTGGGCGCGTTCCACACGCTGCTCAACCTGTGCGTGCCGTTCTTCCGCCAGGCCGACGACACCACGGTGGTGCCGGACGGCTTCCCGCTGCTGAACGCGCTGCGCGAGGTCCACCTGATCCTGTCCGAAGGGGCCCACAACCAGTTCCGCGACCTGCCMACCACCTCCCGCGTGGAGATGATGATGCAGCAGTGGATGCTGGCGCGCCCCGAGTTCCGCGAGTTCCTGCCCCGGCGCGCGATGGTGGCGTATCCGGAGCCGTGGATGCACTCGGTGGAGAGCATGCGCAAGCTGCAGGGCTGGGGCGATACCAACACCTACCAGTTCTGGCAGTTGGCCACCACGGGCGAGCAGATCGTCTCGTCGATCCGATGGAGCGACTGGAACTCGGTCAGCGACCCGGTCAATGCCGCGAACTGGGCCGCCTTCTTCCGGCCGGAGATCCAGACCTATATCCACTCCTACCGGGCAGTGACCGGCGTGGATGTGGGCGTGGAGCCGGTGGACGTGCAGGTGCCCGGCATGCACCTGCTGCGCAGGCTGCACGAGCACAAGGGCGGGCTGCGCATCGCCTAGCGCGGACGGAGCGGCGCCATGATCGACTTCGCCTCGGCCTTGTACCTGGGCCTGCGGCACCCGGCGGACCAGTTGGGCGACTACGCCGCGCTGACCACTGGCTACCCGGCCTCGCTGGCCGCTGCGCCACTGGCGCGGCGGCTGGCGGCGGACGCGGCGGCGCTGCAGGGCTGCGAGGCCGGCATGGTGGCGCCATCCACGCTGCATCTGGCCATCGACGTGTTCGAGCAACTGGGCCGCACGCACGCGCTGATTGCCGACGAGGCGCTGTATCCGGTGATGCGCTGGGGCCTGGAGCGCGTACGCGGCCTGGGCGCGCCGGTGGCGTGGTTCCGGCACGGCGATCTGGCCGATCTGGCGCGGCGGATTCGCGATCACCGCCTGCGCCGGCGGGGCAGGCCGCCGGCAGTGATTGCGGACGCCACCCGGCTGGCCGGCCTGCCGTTGCCGCTGGCGCGCTATCTGACGCTGGTACGCCGGCATGGAGGATTGATCGTGATCGATCACAGCCAGATGCTTGGCCTGATGGGCGCCGCCGCGTCGCCGCGCCAGCCGTGGGGCAGCGGCGGCGGCGGCGCGCTGCGCCACGCAGGGTGCGATCCGGCGCAGCCGGTGCTGCTGGTGGCGTCATGGGCCAAGGCCTTCGGCGCGCCGCTGGCCACGCTGTGCGGGCCTGCCGCGCTGGTCCAGGCGATTGCCCGGGACGGCCCCACCCAGACCCACAGCAGCGCCGCCAGCGAGGTCGCGCTGCGCGCCGGGCTCCGTGCGCTGGAAATCAACCGCATGGCGGGCGATGTCCTGCGCGCGCGGCTCTGGCAGCGCCTGCGCCGCCTGCAGGCCGGCCTGCGCGCGCTGGCGCGGGGCTGCCTGCCGGACCTGCACGCGCCGCCGCGCGACCATCCGATGCAACACGTGCGGCTCGCCAGTACGGAACGCACCGTGGCGCTGCACACCGGCCTGCGCGCCGCCGGCTTCCGTACCGCGCTGCTGCGCCAGCCCGAGGGGCGCCACGCGCTGGCGCTGATCGTCCGGGCCAATCATCGCCGCGCGGATATCGACGCCTTGCTGGCCGCCATGACGCGGCTCGCGCCGCACTTGCCCGATGCCGCGCGCCAGGCGCCGTGGCCGTCTTCGACCCCAATGGAGGAACCCCAGCATGTTTAAGACCGCTGATGGAGACACGCTGGAGCTTGCGCCATGGCGCATGCGCCGGCTGATGGGGCTGGTGGCGGCCATGCGCCGCTATCCGCCCGGCACGCCCCCGCAGGCGCTGGTCAACGACCTGCGGCTGATCATCGCCCGCGCGCGGCGCGTGAGTACCCAGCCACGGCTGGGCACTGCCCGCTTCGAGAGCACCGACGCGTGCTGCCGGGCCTGCCTGCTGGCGCGGCAGCAGCCGCGCGGGGGGATGGAACTGGTGGGGTTGCAGCTGGCGGCGCCGCGGCCGGGCGGGCACCTGTACGAGGGCTTTGCGCCGGAGCTGGAGGAGGAAGTCACGCGAGAGGTCAACGTGACGCTGGCGTGGCGGAGGTTCGAATCGCTCAAGCTGGCGGTTGATGACCGGACCGTATCGGGGCCGGGCGTCTACATCCTCGTCCGTGGCACGACGCCGATCTATGTCGGCCTGTCGAAGACGTTGGGTAGCCGCATGAAGCAGCACCGGTGGTGCGCGGGTGTGCACGGCGCGCTGCGCGGGCTCGGCGTCTGGGTAGCCAGCGTCAGGAAGGAGAAGGACCTGTCTGCCGTCGAGCACGCCGTCATCCGCGCCTTGCGTGGCAGCATTCACAACAGCGCGCTGGTCGGCGATGTTCTGCTCGCAGGGCCTTCCGGCATCACGATTGTGAACATCCTGCCGCCGAGCCTGCTGCGACGGGCGACCCACATCAACGCCTTCCGCACGGGCGACGACAAGCGCACGCTGGCGATGAAGTCCGGCGAGAAGCTCGAACTCGAATGGCGGCTGCCATGATCGTCGACTTCCACGTCCACGCCGGCCAGGGCGACGGCATGACCGGCCCGTGGGACACCACCGCGCCGCTGGCCGCCTACGCGCGCCGCGCCAGCGAGGCCGGCATCGTGCGTTCGGTGCTGCTCCCCGTGTTCCAGTCGGACTACGCGCAAGGCAACCGTGACGTCGCTGCGCTGGTGCGGTCCGACCCGCGCCGCTGGATCGGCTTCGCCATGGTCCACGCCGAGCGCGACCGCGACCGGCTGCACGCGATGATCGAGGAAGCCGTGCTGCGGCTGGGGCTGCGCGGCATCAAGGTACATCGTCACGATGCGCGGATTCACCGGCAGGTCTGCGACGCTGCGCGCCGCTGGCGGCTGCCGGTGCTGTACGACGCCGGCGGCGACACCGGCGCGCTCTCGCTGCTGGCGCAGACCCATCCTGACGTGGCGTTCGTGTTCGCCCACCTCGGCAGCTTCGCGGACGACTGGGCCGCCCAGCGGCAGGTCATCGACCTGATCGTGCGGCATCCGAACCTGTTTGCAGATACGGCCGGCGTGCGCCGCTTCGACCTGCTCGAGGAAGCCTTCGCCCGCGCCGGCCCGGACAAGCTGCTGTTCGGCTCGGACGGCCCGTGGCTGCATCCGGGGCTGGAGCTGGCCAAGATCCGCGCGCTGCGCCCATCGCCGGAAGCCTTCGCGCGCATGGCCGGCGGCAACGCGCTGCGGCTGATTGGCGGCGCCCCCGTGGCAACGTCAGGGCCGACCTCACGGGCAGCCCTCCGTGGGCCGCCCCTGCCGGCGCAATTGCAGCGCACGCGGCGTGACGCGCAATAGCTCGGCGGCGCGGCTGGTGGACCCGGCGCGCCGTTCCGCCACCTTCACGGCGATGGCTTCCGCGATCTGGCCGATGTTCTTCAGCCCCAGCCCGGCATCGAGCGCCCCCTCGACGGCGCGGGCCAGCACGCCCTCCCAGCCGTCCATCAGGCCGGTGGCGGCCATCACATCGGCCAGCGGCAGGTCCAGGCAGCCCGTGCTGAGCACGTGGAAGCCTTGCTGGCGGTCCGCCATGCGCAGCACCACGTGGCGCAGTTCGCGCACATTGCCGGGATAGTCGCGTGCCATCAGCTGCTGCATGACCTCGGGCATCACGCGCGGCGGCGTGCCGGCGTGCTCGGCCAGGAAGTGTTCGACCAGCAGCGGGATGTCGTCGCGCCGCGCCGCCAGCGGCGGGGCGTGGATGGTCCATTGGGTGATGCGGAAGTACAGGTCGCTGCGGAAGCGGCCTGCTGTCACCTCCGCGTCGAGGCTGCGGTTGGTCGCGCAGGTCAGCCGGAAGTCCGAGCGCCGCCAGTTGTCGTCGCCCACGCGCTTGTAGGCGCGCTCCTGCACCACGCGCAGCAGGCGGGCTTGCAGCAGCAGGTCCAGTTCGCCGATTTCGTCGAGGAACAGTGTGCCGCCATCGGCCAGCGCCACGGCGCCGTCACGCGCGGCCACGGCGTGGGTGAAGGCGCCGCGCGCATGGCCGAACAGCTCGCTGCCGGATAGCTCGGGGCTCAGCGTGGTGCAGTCCACCACGATGAAGGGGCCGCTGCGCCGCACCGGATCGAGATCATGGATCAGCCGCGCCAGCAGCTCCTTGCCGCAGCCACTGTCGCCGGTCAGCAGGCAGGCGCCGCTGCCGAAGCGGCCGACCTGCGCCACTGCGCGCAGCGTTTCACGCCAGGGCGCCGAGTGGCCCACCGCGCGCTTGCGCAGCCAGTCGGAGGTGAGGATCGATTCCAGCTCGTGCAGGCGCTTCAGGCGGAGCGCCAGTTCGGTCAGCATGCCCGGCTCGTCGTCAGCCGCTACCACGTCGCAGATGCCGCCGGGCCACCATGGCTCCTGCCGGCATTGCGCGCGCGTGGCGGCGGTGCAGGCGGCGATGAAGGCGTCCGGGCGGGGCACGCTGCGCAGCCAGTGCTCGGCGGCGGCGGCCACGCGTGTGTCCCGGGCCAGGACGACGACCACCAGCATGCCGTCGCCCGCGCCGGACAGGTCGATTTCCTCGGGAAGGCCGTGCTCGCACAGGCGTTGACGGAGCCGCAGCGCCTCTTCCTGATAGAGCACGACACGCATAGACACCTCGCAGGGGAGCGAAGACGATGGGAGATCAAAAACGGGGAGGGTGGGCGCCGGGTCCGGGGGGCAGGCCGGCAGGCATCCCAGAACATACTAGGCGACGGTCACGGCCGCCCCATGTCAAAAATGCTCAGCACAGGGTTGCCGGATGTTAAAGGCACAACGGGGGTGTATCGCGGGTGAAACGAGTCTTGCCGCCGGATGGCGGCCGGGGGCGAACGCGGCGGCGTCAGATATTGCGATGCATATGGCTGACAGTGCAGACGCCGCCGCGCTGGCTTACTCGCCGATGATCTGCTTGGTGAACACGGCGCGCTCCATCTCCTGCACGTTCACGCTGACCTGCACGCTCTGGCCGGCGCCGGGGCGCACCGCGTCGGTGAGGACATCGCACACGGCCTGCGCCACCTGCTTGCGCACGGCCTGCTCGCGCCCGTCCAGAATCCAGACGGTGGCGTGCACGAAGGCGCGGTCACGGTTTTCCGTGCCCTGGCGGTAGGTGGTCAGCGTCACGCAGCGGGACTTGATGTCCGGCTCGCGGAACTGACCGGTGGCCAGCAGCGCGGCGTTGGCTTCGTCCAGCAGCTCGTCCTGCGAGCAGGTCAGGCGGGTGTTTTCGGTGAGTTCGATGATCAGTTGCGGCATGGCGGGAGCGTCGAAGGATCGGAGGGAAAGCCAGCATCGTACGGCAAACCGGCGCCCTCCGGGAAACCCCCCGGCTCAGGCCGCCACGCCGAACGCGGCCTCGATGCGGCGGATGTGGTCGCGCAGCAGCGGGCGCACCTTTTCCAGCAGATGCGCCGGCGGCACGATGGCGTTCGGGCCGCTGCAGCTGAGGGTCATCGGCGGCAGGGACTGGCCGGGCCGGAAAGCGACGGCGATCGAGTTGATGTCGGGCAGCCATTCGCCGAACGAGGTGGTGCAGCCCAGCCGGCGCGCTTCGTCGCGGCTGGCGGAGAGCACGCCCTCGGCATGGGCCGCGCTGACGCGGTCATCGGCGCGGAAGGCGGTCAGCGCCTGGCGCTGCTCGGCCGGCGGCAGGGCCACAAGGTAGGCCCGCCCGGCCGCCGTATTGAGCCCGGAAACGCGGCTGCCCACGGCCACGCGCAGCGTGAGGTAGCTCTCCGACTGGCAGTTCTCGTAGATCAGCATGCGGCCCCGGTCGCGCACGATCAACGAGGCCACGCCCTGCGAGAGATCCGCCAGTTCCTGCATGTACGGCCGCGCAACCGCCAGCACGTCCGCGCCGGGCTGGCCGGACGGCACCAGCGCCAGCGCGGAACTGCCCAGCCGGTAGCGCATCGGCTCGGTCAGCGCCTGGAGGTAGCCGAGTTCGGTCAGCGTGTGCGTGAGCCGGGAAATGGTCGACTTCGGCAGCCCGCAGCGCTGGGCCAGTTCGGCATTGCCGAGTTCGCTGTCGAAGGCGCGGAAGCACGCCAGCACGTCGAGCCCGCGCGCCAGCGCGGTCACGAAATGGCGGTCTTCCTTGCGGTTGTCCACCTTGGGCGTGGCGGGCGGGAGGTCGGGGAGGGAATCGGCCTGGCTATCCATGTGCGTGGCTCAAAGGTTGCCGGAGGCAAGCTGCTCGCGCAGCTTCGCCTTGAGGATCTTGCCGGACGGCGCCGCGGGTAGCTGCGCCACCACGCGGATTTCGGCCGGCATCTTGTAGGGCGACAGGCGGTCGCGCAGGAAGGTGCGCAGCGCGGGCTCGTCCAGCGTCATGCCGCCGCGCACCTCGACGAAGGCGATCACTTCCTCGTTGCCCTCGGTGGCCCGGCCCACTACGGCCGATTGCAGCACGGCGGGGAACGCATTGAGCGACTGCTCGACTTCCTCCGGATACACGTTGAAGCCCGAGTGGATGATGATTTCCTTCGAGCGGCCGACGATGGACACCGCGCCGTCCGGATCGATGCGCGCGAGGTCGCCCGTATGGAGCCAGCCGTCGGCATCGATGGTCTGCGCCGTGAGGTCCGGGCGCCGGTAGTAGCCTTTCATCACGTTGGGGCCGCGCACCAGCAACTCACCGCTGCCGTCCGGCAGGGGGGAGCCGAGGCGGATTTCCACGTCCGGCACCACCGGGCCGACCGAGCAGTCGGCGCGCGGGGCATCCACGCGGGTCTGGCACACGGTGGGCGAGGTCTCCGTCATGCCGTAGCCGTTGTTCAGCACGATGCCGAAGGCGTCTTCGAACGATGCCTTGAGCGACGCCGTGAGCGGCGCGCCGCCCGACTGCGCCATGCGCAGCGAAGGCGTGCGCAGCGACTGGCCCTGCGCGCGGCTCCATTCGATCACCTTGGCGTACATCGCCGGCACGCCGTGCAGCACGGTGAGCTGTTCCTCGACCAGCGTGCGCGCCAGCTTCTCCGGGCGGAAACGCGGCTCGTAGTAGACCGTGGCGCCGTTGGACACCGGGCCCACCAGCAGCACGGACAGCCCATAGACGTGCGAGATCGGCAGCACGCCGTAGACGCGGTCGCCGGCCTGTACGCGGGCCTGCAGGCGGTTGGAATGGCCGATGAACATCAGGTTGGCGTGCGTCAGCATCACCGCCTTCGAGGCGCCCGTGGTGCCGGTCGTATAGATCAGCGCGGCCACCTGCTCGCGGGCCTCGGCGGCTACCGGCTCCGCCACGGCCGTCTCGTCGATGGCGCTGACAAGCAGCTTGCCGACGTGTGGCCACACGGCAGCATCGGCCCACTGCGCGCCGCGCGCCAGCCCGTGCTCGCGGGCTTCGGGGAAATCGTTGTCCAGATAGAAGGTCACGCGCGCGCCGGCGTGCTCGACGATATTGGCAATCTCGCGCGCCGACAGCCGGGCATTGACCGGCACCGACCAGGCGTCGATGGCGCTCAGCGCCAGCAGCAGCACGGCGCAGCCGACGCTGTTCTCGGTCACCAGCACCACGCGGTCGCCGCCGCGCACGCCGAGCGCGGTCAGCGTCTGGGCGGTCTCGCGCACGGCCAGGTCCAGTTCGCCATAGCGCAACGCGCGGTGGGCATCCATCACGGCCACGCGGTCAGGATGGCTGGCCACCCACGGGCCCATGGTCTGGTGCAGGCGCTGGAAGGCGGGGCGGAAGGAGTCGGATTGGGCGGGGGTGGACGCGTGACCAGAACGGTCCGCGGGGGAAGCGGTACTGCGCATGCATGTCTCCGGGCAAGGCTTCCGGCGTGAAGTCGCCGGTATTGATGCGTGGCATCGTCCCATCGATCCCCGGAAGCTGTCAACCGCAGCGTGGAATGATGGTTCTGCAATGCAGAATTACTGAGATTTCCGTCTATGGGCTTTTCGCGACATGTCTTCAATGTCTACCCCGCCATAACCCGCCGAAATGCGAGGTCTGAAAGACAATGCATATGAGAACGCTTATCATTGCGGCTTTCACGGAATTCGCAGCAACATGAAGCAGGGCATTTCGACCGGTTATCGCGTGGCGGTCGCGTCGCGGGCGATCGCCGGCATCCTGGGCGGCTACGGGCTCGCAGCACTCGCCACGGGCTGCGTCTCGCTCGCGCTGGCACGCTGGACCGATATGGCGCGCGCCGAAGCGGTAGTCACCGCCTCCCTGCTGTCGTTCCTCTGGTACGCGCTGGCCGTGATCTGGGTGTTCGCCGTCGAGTCGGCATGGCGCGCGTGGATCGGACTGGCCGTGCCCTGCGCGGTCCTGGGACTGGGCTGGCTGGCCCTGCGGAGCGCGTAATGGCCGAATTGCGAAAGGGTCAGGGGCTGCGCCAGTCGATGGCGTGGCTGCATACGTGGGCGGGCCTGCTGGTGTGCTGGGTGCTGTTCCTCGTCTTCTGTAGCGGCACCGCCAGCTATGTGAAGGACGAGATCACGCTCTGGATGAAGCCCGAACTGCACGCGCGGCTGGGTGGCGACACAGACGCCGACGCGACCCGCCGGGCTGCCGACGGCGCCATCGCCTTCCTCCGCGAACAGGCACCCAATGCCGAGCGCTGGTTCATCAATCTCCCCGACGACCGCCGTCCCACCACCTCGGTGTTCTGGCTGCGCCAGCCGCGCCCCGAGGATGCCGGCAAGGGCAACCGCGCCCGGCTGGAGACGCGCACGCTCGACGCCGTGACCGGCACGCCCGTGCCCGGCGCCCGCGAGACGCGCGGCGGCGAGTTCCTTTACCGCCTGCATTTCGATCTCCACTACATGTCGGCGATCTGGGCGCGCTGGATCATCGGCTTCTGCACGATGTTCATGCTGGTGGCMATCCTGAGCGGCGTGATCACCCATCGGCGCATCTTCGCGGACTTCTTCACCTTCCGCGCCTGCAAGGGCCAGCGCTMGTGGCTCGATGCGCACAACGCCACCGCCGTGCTGGCGCTGCCGTTTCACCTGATGATTACCTACACGGGCCTCGTGACGCTGCTGTTCCTGTACATGCCGTGGGGCGTGCAGGCGGTCTATAAGGGCGATACGAAGCGGTTCGACACCGAGCTGGGCCTCCGCGCCCCGCGCGTGCAGGCGTCTGGCGTGCAGGTACCGCTGGCCCCGGTGGGCCCGATGCTGGCGCAGGCGACCGCCCGGTGGGACGGCGTGGCCCCGGCCCGGATCACGGTGGAGCGCCCCAACGACGCCAACGCCCTCGTCACGATGACGCGCGATGCCGGGCGCAGCCTGTCGTCGGTGCAGCCGACCGTCCTGTTCGCCGGCACCACCGGCGCGCTCAAGGAAACCTTCGGCGACGATCCGGCCAATGCCAGCGCCACGCGTGGCGTGATGGTGGGGCTGCACATCGCGCACTTCGCGCCGCCGCTGCTGCGCGGGCTTTTCTTTGCCTCCGGGCTGGCCGGCTGCCTGATGGTGGCGACCGGCGCGCTGCTCTGGGCCGTGAGGACGCGCAAGAGCCACGCCCACACGATTGCTGCCACGGGCCGCACGCCGTTTGGGCTGCGGCTGGTGGAAGCGCTCAACCTTGGCGTGATTGCCGGCCTGCCGATCGCATTCGCCAGCTACTTCTGGGCCAACCGGCTCGTGCCGGTGGGTATCGCGCAGCGGCCCGACATGGAAATCCGCATGTTCTTCGCGGCCTGGGCCATCGCGGCGCTGGTCGCCCAGATCCGCCCGACGCGCGGCATGTGGCGCGTGCTGCTGGGCATCGGCGCCGTGCTGTTCGCGGGCCTGCCGCTGCTGAACGCGCTGACCGGCACCGCCCATCTGGGCGTGACGCTGCTGCATGGGCCGGCGGTGCTGGCGGGCTTCGACCTGACGGTGCTGGCGATTGGCCTCGGGCTGGGCGCGGCGGCGTGGTGGCTCGGGCGGACTCGTCCGGCGGCACGCGGCGCAGACGCGTCGGCGCGCACCGGTGCCATGGGGGAGGCGTCATGAGCGCACCCGCCATGTGGCCGGCCTGCGTGGCCGGCATCGGATTCGCCGTGGGCGGCTTCACCTGGCTGGCCCAGACCATCGACCGGCATCACGCCGACATCTTCGGCCGGGGCGCCGAGCCCCCGCCGGCCCGCGTGCGCCGCCTGCGCTGGCAGGGCTGGATCGCGCTGGCACTGGCCCTGGCGGCGTGCGTGGCCGCCCAGGGCTGGGCCTTCGGCGTGATCTATTGGGCCGGCCTGCTCACCGTCAGCGCCCTGACAGTGGTGGGCGCCTTCTCTTATGCACCGCAGGTCACGCCGCGCATCGCGCGCGGGGCGATCGGCATCGGTGTGGCGGCTGCGCTGAGCGCGATCCTGATCGTGCAGGCGTAGCGGCACAAACGAGCGTCGCCGTCAGAGCGACGCCACCATCCAGACGGATACGGGAAAAAACCCGCCCGCCGCGATCAGCGGCGCGGACGGGCATGAAATCGTTTTACTTGGGAGTGTCACCTTGTCTTATTCCGTACCGCGTGCCGGACGTGCATCCCGCACGCCGCTGCGCCATCTCGTGGCCGCGCTGGCCGCTGCCGGCGTGCTGCCGACCATCGCCTTCGCCCAGGAAGCGGCCCAGCCCGCCGCCAGCGCGGAGAGCGCCACGCTGCCCGCCGTCACCGTCCATGCCGACGCCTCGGCAGACCAGCTGCCCGCGCCCTATGCCGGCGGGCAGGTCGCACGCGGCGGCCGCCTTGGCGTGCTGGGCAACCAGGACTTCATGGATGTGCCGTTCAGCGTGACGTCGTACACGTCCCAGCAGATCCAGAACCAGCAGGCGCGCAGCATTGCCGGTGTGCTGGCCGATGATCCGGCGATCCGCACCGCCTACGGCTTCGGCAACTTCGCCGATACCTTCGTGGTGCGCGGCTTCCCGCTGACCACCGACGACATCCAGTACAACGGCCTGTTCGGCATCGCCCCGCGCCAGCTGGTGGCCATCGAAGGGCTGGAGCGCGTGGAAGTGTTCCGCGGCGCCAGCGCCTTCCTGAACGGCGTGTCGCCGAGTGGCTCCGGCACGGGCGGCATGATCAACCTCGTGCCCAAGTACGCCACGGCGGCGGACATCACCCAGGCGACCATCGACTATACGAGCGACTCGCAGGTGGGCGGCCATGTGGATGTGGGCCGCCGTTTCGGCAAGAACAAGGAATTCGGCGTGCGCGTCAACGCCATGGCGCGTGGCGGCGATACCCCGGTGGACAACGAGAGCCGGCAGCAGCGCCTGTTCACGCTGGGCCTGGACTACCAGGGCGACGCGTTCCGCGTGAATGCGGACTTCGGCTACCAGAAGCAGCGGATCAACCGGGGCCGCAGCACGGTCCAGCTGTCGGGTACGGCTTTGCCGGCGGTGCCGTCCGCCTCGACGAACTTCGCCCAGCCATGGACGTATTCCGAGCTGGAAGACACCTACGGCACGATCCGCGCCGAGTACGACGTCACCAGGAACTGGACCACCTACGCCGCCTTCGGCGCGCACCACAGCAACGAGTTCGGCAACTACAGCGGCGCGAACGTCGGGAATAACGGCTTTGGCACGGCCACGCGGCTGACCGTTCCGTTCAAGCAGGATACCTACACCGGTGAAGTGGGCGTGCGTGGCCGCTTCGAAACCGGCCCGGTCAAGCACACGGTGAACCTGAGCTGGTCCGGCCTGGAGCAGGAGAAGAGCAGCGCGTTCCAGTCCTCGCCCGCGTTCCCAACCAATCTCTACAACGCGCCGACCGTGCCGTACCCGGCCGCCCCGACCACCGGCAATATGGCCGATCCGAACGTGACGGGCCGGGTCAACATCAACGGGGTGTCGTTCTCGGACACGCTGTCGTTCCTGAACGACCGCGTGCTGCTGACCGGCGGCGTGCGCCAGCAGGTGATGAACATCCGTGGCTACGCAACGGCCACGGGCGTGCAGACGGCGAACTACAGCGAGTCCGCCACGTCGCCGATGTTCGGCCTGGTGGTCAAGCCGCTCCAGAACGTCTCGCTGTACTACAACTACATCGAGGGTCTGGCGCAGGGCGGCACCGCGCCGTCCAACACCATCAACGCCGGGCAGGTGTTCGCGCCGGCCAAGTCGAAGCAGCATGAAGTGGGCGCGAAGTACGACGCGGGCAGCTTCGGCACCACGCTGGCGTTCTTCCAGATCGAGCAGCCGACGGGCGTCACGCAGGGCAATGTGTTCGCCGTGCGGGACCAGCGCAATCGCGGCGTGGAGTTCAGCGTGTTCGGCGAGCCGCTGCGCGGCGTGCGCCTGCTGGGCGGCGTGTCCTATATCGACTCGAAGGTGTCGAACACGGGCAACGCCAACACCGAGGGCAAGCCGGGTGTGGGCGTGCCGATCTACACGCTGACGATGAGCGGCGAGTACGACCTGCCGTTCCTCCCGGGCGCGACGGTGTCCGGCCGCTATATCCAGACCGGCCGCCAGTCCGCCAACACGACCAACACCATCAGCCTGCCGTCGTGGAACCGATTCGATCTCGGGGCGCGCTACGCGTTCAAGGCGTCGCAGCTGCGCTATACGGTGCGGGCGGGCGTCGAGAACATCGCGGACAAGGACTACTGGGCGTCGTCGAGCGGCGGCATCCTCGTGATCGGCCAGCCGCGTACCTTCAAGCTGTCGATGACCGTGGACTACTGAGTCCGCAACCAGTCGCGCGGGGACTGGCCGACCTTGGCCAGGAACGCACGCGACAAGGCCGACGGGTTGGCGTAGCCCAGCTCGTCGGCCATCAGTTTCAGCGGCACGCCGTCACGCAGGCGCGCCTGCGCAAGGCTGATGCGCCAGTCGGCCAGATAGTCKGCTGGCGTCTGCCCCACCACCTCCCGAAACGTCGCCGCGAACGCGCTGCGCGACATCCCGGCGCAACCCGCCATCGACTCCACGCTCCATGCCTCGCCCGGTGCCTCGTGCACGGCGACCAGCGCCCGCGCCAGGCGCGCATCGGACAGGCCAGTGATCAGGCCCGGCTGGATGCCGGCTTGCTCGGGATGGTCGAGCAGCCAGCGCAGCAGCTGGATCAGCACCACTTCGAACAGCCGGTCGGCCAACAGGCGCTGGCCACAGCGCACGCGCTCCGTCTCGGCGAACAGCAGCGCGAGCGCGGGATCGAGCCCATCTACCTGTGCCAACGGCAGCACGATCAGGGGCGGCAGGGCGCGTGCCAGCGGATTCATGGCCCCGCCATCGAAATCGAGCGTGGCGCAGGTGAACTGGGAACCCTCCACCGGCGGATTGTGGAAGGTGTGGACGGCGTAGCGCGGATAGAACAGCAGCGACGGTTCCTCGATCACCAGCCGGGTGGGCAGGGCGCTCGCGCCATGCGTGACCCCGGACGCCAGGCGATTCAGCCGGCACCCCGGGAGCCTCTCTCACTGTCGCTCTATATATAGGAGTTCATCATGACCGCACGTGTTTCCCTGCCCAACGCCAGCAACGCCCCCGCCGGCAGCGCCGCCGCCCTGGCCCAGATCCAGGCCGCCTTCGGCACGACCCCGCAGATGTTCCGCGCCGTGGCCAATTCGCCGGCCGCGCTGCAATCGATGTGGGGCGCGTTTGGCGCGCTCGGTGGCGGTGTGATTCCGGCGCAACTCGGCGAGAAGATCGCCGTGGCCGTTGCCGACCGTAACCGCTGCGAATACTGCCTGGCCGCCCATACGGCGCTGGGCCGCAAGGCCGGCGCCACCGCTGAGGAGATGGCTGCCGCCCAGGCTGGGCGTGCCGAGGATGCCCGGACGGCCGCCGCGCTGGCCTTCGCGCTGAAGCTGGTGAACGACCGGGGCCAGGTGTCGGACGCCGACGTGGCCCAACTGCGCGAAGTCGGCTTCGGCGACGAAGAAATCGTGGAAATCGTCGTCCACGTGGCCTTGAACCTGTTCACCAACTACGTCAACGTGGCGCTGAACGTGCCGGTGGATTTCCCCGGCGTGAAGCTCAACCCACGTTGAGCCGGTAAGCCGCCGTCTAGCGCAGCAGGTTCGACCGCGCCAGCTCGATGACCTCGTCGGCGCGGCCGTTCATCACGGCCTTCATCGCCCACAGGCTGAAGCCCTTGACCTGCTCCGCCTTCAGGGACGGCGGCATCGCCAGTTCCTGCGTGTTGGTCACCACGTCGAGCAGGGCGGGCCCGTCATGCGCCAGCATGGTGGCGATGGCCTCCGGCAGCAGCAGCGGGTCTTCCACGCGCTGGGCATGCACGCCGATGGCGCGCGCCATGGCCGCGAAATCGGGATTCTGCAGCGACGTGCCCGACTCCAGGTAGCCAGACGCCTTCATCTCCAGCGCGACAAAACCGAGCACGCTGTTGTTGAAGATCACCACTTTGACGGGCAGGCCCTGCTGGGAAAGCGTCAGGAAATCGCCCATCAGCATTGCAAAACCGCCGTCGCCGGACAGGCTGATGACCTGCCGCCCCGGATAGGCGGACTGGGCGCCAATCGCCTGCGGCAGCGCGTTCGCCATCGACCCATGCGCGAGCGAGCCGATCAGCCGGCGCTGGCCGTTCATGCGCAGGTAGCGCGCGGCCCAGATCGTCGGCGTGCCGACGTCGAAGGTGAAGACGGCGTCCTCGGCGGCCTGCTCGCTCAGCAGGCGGGCCAGGTACTGCGGATGGATGGGCTTGCGGCCACTGTCGCCCGTGGCGAGGTCGTCCAGTTGACGGCGTGCGTCGCGATAGTGGCGCAGGCTCGCCGCCAGATGGGCTTCGTCGGCCTTGGGGGCCAGGCGGGGCAGCAGGGCGTCCAGCGTGGCGCCGACATCGCCGACCAGCCCCATGTCCAGCCGCGTGCGGCGCCCGAGGTTTTCCGGACGGATATCGATCTGCACGACCTGCGCGCCCTCGGGGTAGAACTGGCGATAGGGGAAATCGGTGCCGAGCATCAGCAGCGTGTCGCATTCCTGCATGGCGTGGTAGCCGGAGCTGAAGCCGATCAGCCCGGTCATGCCCACGTCGTACGGATTCTCGTATTCGATGTACTCCTTGCCGCCCAGGGCGTGCACCACGGGTGCCTTCAGCGTGGCCGCCAGTTGCACCACCTGGTCGTGCGCGCCGGCGCAGCCGCGCCCGCACAGCAGCGTTGTGCGCTGGCTGCCGCGCAGCAGGCTGGCCAGGGCGTCGAGCGAGTCGGCGTCCGGCGTGACCACGGGGGGCCGCAAGGCGATGGCGGCGGGCGCGGACTCGGCGAACGTGCCCTCGCGCAGCGCCACATCGCCCGGAATCACGATCACGGCCACGCCCCGCCGGCCCACTGCCGCGCGGATCGCGGATTCGAGTACGCCGGGCAACTGCTCGATGCTGGTGACGAGTTCGCAGTAGTGGCTGCACTCCCGGAACAACTGCTCGGGATGCGTCTCCTGGAAGTAGCCGCGGCCGATTTCGGCGCTCGGGATATGGGCGGCGATGGCCAGCACCGGCACGCCGGAGCGGTGGCAATCGAACAAGCCATTGATCAGATGCAGGTTGCCGGGGCCGCAGCTCCCGGCGCAGACGGCCAGCTTGCCGGTCAGGTGCGCCTCGGCGCCCGCTGCGAATGCGGCGGTTTCCTCGTGGCGGGTATGGATCCAGTCGATGTCGCCGCGCTGGCGCAGCGATTCAGTGATGCCGTTGAGGCTGTCGCCGACGACGCCGTAGATGCGTTCGACGCCCACTGCGTGCAGGACGCGGGTGATGAGGTCGGCTGCGTGGTTGGCCATGGTGCTCTCCTTGTACGATCGGTGCCTGCGAGCGAGGCGGAATCCCAAGGTACAAGGGTAGGCGGTGATGGCCGGGGAGGATAGCGCGCGGGGCCGGTCCTGTCCGATCCGCACGGCGCGTCGGCATGTCGAATGCGCCCGGACCATGAAAAAGGCCGCCATGGCGGCGGCCTTGCGGGGGCGCGGCGCGTCGCTTAGGCGTGCAGCGCGGCCGGTTGCAGCGATTTGCCGGTCAGGCTGGCTACGGCGACGGCCATGGCCTGCTCGCGGGCCTCGGCGGCGGCCGGCGCGGGCATGAAGCGCTCGGGGGCTTCGCGCGCCAGTTGCTGGAGGTGGCGCAGCTTGGCCTGGAGGCCGGGTTCCACGCGCGAATCGGGCGTCACCGTCGACGGGCAGGCCACGCCGAGGATGTCCAGTGCCTGGCGGAAGTTCTCTACCGTCAGGCCCTCGACCGGATTCACCTGCACGAGGTGGCGGCGCTGCGCATCCGTCATCGAGGCCGGTGCGGCCGTCGACAGGATCACCCAGCTACCCGGCGCGGCACGCTGTGCGAACCACGCGTCGATCTCGGCGCCATGGCCGCCCGCCACGCGCGGGGTCATGCCTTCCACCTGAAGATCGAGCTGTTGCAGGATCGCGGCGGGCGTGCCACGACGCCAGGCGTCGGATACCACCACGCGGGCGCCGGCAATGCCGAACAGCCGGCGCAGGAAGCCCAGCGCGATCGGATCGAAGAAACGGACATCCCTCAGGGTGCCGCTGGTTGGCGTACCGCCCAGGCGGGCAGCGGAGCGGTCCGAGTAGAGGACGCCGGGTACGTCCAGCATGATGAGGCGTTCAGACATGATTTCCCTGTGGTAGTCGGTACTGTTTGGTCGAGACAAGCGTACTCGGCAATTCGGCTTCTGCGGCGACACAAAACGTGCGTAAGTGCAACAGTTCTGTAACTTCTACACCGGAGGCGTAAATGCCCGTTACCCCTTGTTCTCAAATGTTTCCGGCCGACACACCTGCCTGAATCCGGGGTCGATTCCGGCGCGGATGTGGGGCCAATGGAGAAGAAAACGAATGCACCAGCGCATCGGTTGACACGTCGCGATTAGGGGAATTACTAGGATTTACCCGAGGCGGGATTGGAGGCCGAGAAGGGGCGGGCAGGGACGGTGGGGCGATGGGGGGGCGGTGAGGCGGCTTACCGCTTGCGCAGTAAACGCATTTCGAAATGCTCGAATGATTGCTGGCACGCCGCGCTGCAAAACAGCACGGTCGGGCCCACGGGTTGCTCGCAGCCATGACAGGCGCCGCACGGCTTGAGCCGTGGCGCCCAGTCGCGGCCCGCCGCGTCGAGATCATCATGAAAGGACGAATCGTCCTGCACTGCCTTGCGTAGCGCCATGCCTGGTCCTTGCTGTGCGTCTCGATTGAGAGGCAAGCGATCATGCTAGCCGGGCCGTGACCCGGGGAGAATCAGCATTCGCTTATTTACGACAGCAAAGACCGGAAACTTTAACAATGGCGTGACATTGCTGCGGCGCAGCGTGGCAGGGCTACTGGAACTGGAAGCGCGACACGTCAGATTCCAGCGCGGCGGCTTCCTCGTCGAGCCGGTTGGCGTGCTGTGCCACGGTGTCCACCAGCGCGCCGTTCTGCGCCCCGGTCTGCCCGAGTTCCGCGAGGGCATCGCCCACGGTGCGGATGCCGGCGGCCTGTTCCTCGGCCAGCGCGCGCAGATGGCCCGCGAGGCTGTGGCTGCGATCGACCGCCGACTCGATCCCTTCCATCGCCGCCACCACGGTGCCGCTGAGGCTGGCGCCGCGTTCGATCTCGCGCGTGGCGTCGCCGACGATGCCGCCGATCTCGCGGGCGGCGTTGGCGCTGCGCTGGGCCAGCGCGCGCACTTCCTGCGCGACCACCGCGAAGCTGCGCCCCGCCGCGCCGGCGCGCGCGGCTTCCACGGCGGCGTTGAGCGCGAGGATATTGGTCTGGAACGCAATGCCCTCGATCACCGTGACCACCTCGGCGATATTGCGCGAATGGCCCAGCACGTTGGCCATGGTCCCGTTCATGTCGCGTACCACCGCCATGCCGGCGCCCGATGCAGTGCGCGCCTGGTTGGCCATCGTGCTCGATTCATTGGCCTGCTCATGCACCTGTTCGACGAGCGCGGTCAGGCGAGTCATGCTGGCCGCCGCGTGGCGCAGTGCCTCGGCCTGCTGCGCAGTGCGTGCCGCGAGTTGCTGGTTGCCGTCGGCAATATCGCCGCTGGTGTCCGTGATCTCGTGCGCTGACTCCTGAATGCGGGCCAGCACGCCGGCCAGTTCGTCGCGCATGCCAGCCAGGAAATAGAGCAGGCTGGTCTGATCGTCCCTGCGCAGGTTGATATGCGCGGTCAGGTCGCCGCTGGCGATGCGGTTGGCCGCCGCCGCGGCGTCGCGCGGTTCGCCGCCGAGTTCGCGCGTCAGGCTGCGCGCTGCAAACCACGCCAGCGCGCCGGCCGCCACGAAGMTGGCCACGAGCAGCGCGGCCATCAGCGTTTGTGCGCCGATCTGGCTCGCGGCAACGCCCGCCACGGTGTCGGCGGCCTGCCGCTCCAGGCCGGCGCGCGTGGCTTCCATCAGCGCGCCGAGCTTTTGCAGTTGCTCGCCCAGGAAATGGCCGTCGACGGAAACGGCGCTGTCGAACTGCAGGGCGTCCAGCGGCTGCTTGTTGATCAGCGCCACGTAGCCTTGCATCAGTTCACCTGCCGCTGCGCGCTCCTTTTGCAGCGCCTGTGCCTGGCGCGGCGCGGCCTGGCGCACGCCGTCCACGGCGGCGTCGAGCTGGCGCATGGCCTGCTGGATGTCCGCGCCGGCAGCGTCGCGCTCGGTGGTGCTCGTGGCCAGCGTCAGCGCCAGTTGCGCGCGGCCCAGCATAGCCAGTGCGGCCTGCGCGCGTTCCGCCGAAATGGCGCCGCGCATGTCGCGTTGATACAGGATGTCGGTGTCCTGCTTGAGGGAAACCAGATTGAGGATGCCGATCAGGCCGACCACGGCGCCGAAGACATAGACCAGAATGAATGCGGCGGACAGCCGCGCCGCCAGCGGCAGTCGCACCAGCCGTTGCCACACGGCTTCGCCGCGTGCGCGCGGCAGACTCAGTTGGATGGCTTGCAACACGAAACAGACTCCTGCCGGGATTGCCCCGGCCATGCCATGACCCGATGCCCGCCGCGTGGCTGCCTGACCGTGCCGCCCGGTGTGGGCGACCGGGGCATATTCCCGTTGCGGTGCGCCGCCATGCTCGGCGAACGGTGTGACGCAGGCGTGACACCGTCGCACAACGGGGAGATCGGCGCAGGCCGCAGAGGGCGGGTTACGGCTGGAGCAACGGCTGGCCGGGTGGGCCCGTCAGGTCGGCGCGGACGGTCTGGTCGAGGATGTCGAGCCGGTAGCCCTGCGCGTACACGACATTGACGGTGACGCCGTTGGCCGGGCAGAGATCGAGCGTGCGGCGCATGCGCGAGACCAGCCCCGCCAGCGCGCGCGAGAGCGGTGGCAGGTCATGACCCCAGATCATATGTTCGATCCGCTTGCTGGCCAGGATGCGGCCCGCGTTGGCGAACAGCAGCGTGGCAAGGTCGAACTCCTTCGGCGTCATGGCGATGCGGCGCCCATTCAGCATGGCGAAGCGGCCGGGGCTGTTCAGCTCGTAGGGGCCGGCGCGCATCGGCAGGTTGTTGCGGAAGCGCGCGCCGCACATGCGTCGGCGCAGAGCGGAGATGCGCGCCAGCAGCACGCGGTTGCTCAGGGCCTCGAGCACGTAGTCGTCGGCGCCGGCGTCGAGCGCCTCCACGAGGTCGTTGTCGTTGTTATGCTGCCCGCCGATCATGATGATCGGCATGTCGCGGGCGCGCACGGCGCGCACGGCACGGATCACGTCGATGGCGGAAATGTCTTGCAGGTCGCGGTCGACCAGCAGCATGTCGTAGCTGTCATGGCTGAGGCCGTGGATCAGGTCCCGGCCGGCAAGGAAGAGGGTGCACTGGAAACCCGCGAGGGAGAGCAGGTCCTGGATGGGGTGGAGGCGGGCCGCGCGGCTGGCCAGTAAGGCAATGTTGGTCGAAACACTCATGCTACAACTACCAGAAAACTGAAACGGATTGACGGAGAGGAACCGTCAGAGCGTAGCGGCGGCATGCCCGGCCGGACAATCGCCATTCCCTTAAATGTGGGATCGCCGCGAACCGGGTCAGGCTTATCCACAGAACGTGTGGATAACTGGCGGGTGGGCGGAGGCGCACCGGCGCCGGCACGCCATTGCATCGGCGCGCCTAAAAATGAGGCAGCCCGACCGGCATATGGCGATCGGGGGGATGCCCTCATGTGACGGGTATGCCAGAATACGGCTCATCCATGTACGGGCCCGCAGCGCCGAACCATCCGCCTATGTTGATGAGTCCTAGCGTGATCGCCGCAGTGATGGTCGCCTTCCATATCGTGGGCGTGATGGCCGCATTGCATGCCGTGATGACGGTCCGCACCGCGCCCGGCGCCATTGCGTGGGCGGGGTCGCTGGTGATGATGCCGTACTTCGCGCTGATTCCGTACCTGATCTTCGGCCGCAGCACCTTCGCCGGCTACGTCAATGCCCGCCGTTTCAATAATGACCGCCTGCGCGAGATCCGCCGTGGCATGACCGCGTCCGAGCGCGAGGCCATGTCAGCCTGTGTGGTGACCGCGCCGGCGCAGGCCTGCATGCGCGCGCTGCCCGGTCTGACCGGCATGCCGTGCCTGGCCAACAACGACGTGCGCCTGCTGATCAACGGCCAGCAGACCTTCGAAGCCATCTTCGCTGCCATCGACGCCGCCACGCAGGTCGTGCTGGTGCAGTTCTTCATCGTCCATGACGACGAACTGGGCCGCGAACTCCAGCGCCGCCTGTGCGAGCGCGCCCGCGCCGGCGTGAAGGTCTATTTCCTGTTCGACAGCATCGGCTGTCACGGACTCGGACGCGGCTATGTGCGCACGCTCCAGCAGGCAGGGGTGKAGGCGCGGCCCTTCGCCACGCATCCCGGCTTCGTCAATCGTTTCCAGCTGAATTTTCGCAATCACCGCAAGCTGGTGGTCGTGGACGGCGCGCGCGCCTTCCTGGGCGGGCACAACGTCGGCAACGAATACCTGGGCGCGCGGGCGCCGCTCTCGCCGTGGCGCGATACGCATATCGAAATTCGCGGCGCGGCGGTGCTGGAGCTGCAGATGGCGTTTGCCGAGGACTGGTATTGGGCTGCGAAGGAGGTGCCGTACCTGATGCTGCCGCCGCATGGCGATGTGGGCGAGATGATCTGCCAGGTCGTGCCGTCCGGCCCGGCTKACGCGCAGGAGACCTGCTCGCTGTTCTTCGTCGAGGCGATCCAGTCGGCGCAGAAGCGGGTCTGGATCACCTCGCCGTACTTCGTGCCGGACGAGGCGGTGTTCGCCATGCTGCGCCTTGCCGTGCTGCGCGGGGTGGACGTGCGCATCCTGATTCCGTCGCGCCCGGACCACCTCGTGGTGTACGCGGCGTCCACCATCTACGCCTACCAGGCGGTGTGCGCGGGCGTGAAGGTCTACCGCTACCAGCCCGGCTTCCTGCATCAGAAGGTGATCCTGATCGACGATGAGGCCGCCGCCGTGGGCACCGCCAATCTCGACAATCGCTCGTTCCGGCTCAATTTCGAGATGATGGTGATGACCGCGCATCCGGCCTTCGCGCGGGACGTCACGCGCATGCTCGAGGCCGACTTCGCCGAGGCGCGCGAGATCAGTCGCGACGAATTTTTGGCCTCGCCCGCGCTGCTCCGGGTGGCGATGCACGTGGCCAAGCTGTTCGCCCCCATCCTCTGAGCAAATCCGCTGCCGCCGTTGTCCACATTGGCGGCTGGCGCTCCTTGTGTACACTGTCTACTATACAAAGCAGAATGAGTGGACGATGTCCACATGGGAGTTTGATATGAGCCGAGTCGCCGCCACGCCGCCCACGCGGAGCACTTATCGACATGGCGATCTACGGCGCGCCTTGCTCGAAGCCGGGATCGATCTCGCACGCACTGGTGGCCCGGAGGCCGTGGTGCTGCGTGAAGCCACGCGCCGCGCGGGCGTGGTGCCGAATGCCGCGTACCGTCACTTCGCGAGCCGGCAGGACCTGTTGGAGGCGGTGCGCGCCGCGGCCTTGTCCGGCCTGGCCATGGCCATGGAGACCGAACTGGCAGCGCTGCCCGCCAATGCCTCCGCCACCGAGCGCGCGCGCGGGAGCCTGCGCGCGGTGGGTGCGGGCTACCTCCGTTATGCGCTGGCCGAGACAGGCCTGTTCCGCACCGCCTTCTCGGTGCCGGACGACGTGGAGGACGACCCGGACCCCGCCAAGGCCGGCAACAGCGGCCTCAACCCGTTCCAGTTGCTGGGCGCCGCGCTCGATCATTGGGTCGATGCGGGCCTGCTGCCAGCGGCGCGCCGMCCCGGCGCAGAGTATGTCGCCTGGTCCGCCGTCCACGGGTTAGCCATTTTGTTGATCGACGGCCCCCTGCGCAGCCGCGCGCAGGAACAGGCCGGCATCATCGGTGCGCGGCTGTTGGACATGGTGGAGAACGGCCTGACGGTGGCCTGAGACCAAAAAAATGCCACGTGGCGGGGACCACGTGGCATCCAAGTAAAAGAATGCCAGCGAGGGGTCAACTCTGGCACTCCATCGGGTGCCTGCATTGCACAGGCGGGGCCAAGTGTAAGAAGACGATTCTGATTCGTGAATAGGAATAGTCCGAAAATGGATTTCCGCCCCGCAAATACTGTCTAACGGCCATGGGGCGACGGTCGAAGCCGCCCTCGGCTTTGATGCAGGTCAATGGGAGTGCACGATGAATGGGGCGCGCGGTTGGATGATGGCGGGCATTGCGGGCGCCACATGGATGCTGGGCGGCTGCGTGGCATATCCCGGCTATGACACGTACTACGGCAGCTATCCGTCCGGCTATGCCTCGTCAGGCTATGACTCGTCGGGGTATTACGGCGGCTACTACAGCGGCTATCCCGCCTTTGCCTACGGCTATCCGTATGCCGGGTATCCGTATTACTACCGACCCTGGTATGGCGGCTTCTACGGCAGTGTCTGGTATGGCAGCGGCTATCGCGGCTACTACGGGCGTGGATATCGTGGCTATTACGGGGGCTACCACGGCTACCACGGGGGACACGGCGGGTACCACGGCGCCTATGGCGGCTACCGTGGCGGCGGTTATGGCTATGGCGGTGKGGGCGKGGGAAGAGGCGGCGGCGGGCGCGGTMGACGCTGAGTGCCAGCGCGCCCGCGCGATGCCGGCAGGAGCAATGCCTACGGCAACTGCCGAAGCTGTCCGATCACGGACATCAACCGCCCGTGTGCCACGATGACCGACGACTCGTCCTGCAGCGCCTCCTGATAGCGCTTGCGAAACGCCTCGTCCCCGCGCTCGCTGAACAGCTTCTGCGCGGCGGCGGCCACGGCCCGGCAGGTATCGTCATGATGTTCGTCGCCCTCGAGTTCTTCGTCGATCTCGATGATGAGGCGCGACAGCGGGTCCAGCCAGCGAAAGAAAGATTCTTCGGTGACCAGCTGCACGAACTGCCCGGCTGGAATCGGACCGTGCAGACGCTCGTATTGACCACGGTCGTAGCCGATGACTTCCTTGTGTACCTGGAGCAATGCCGCGCGCAGGGCGCGCAGGCCTAAGCGGCGGGTTTCCTGGGTGGCAAGGAACTGTTCGCTGGGCATGCCTTTTCTCCACTTTCCTGTTCCAGGGCAGGGCGTGTCGACATGACCCGTCGGCGGGGTCCTCCCGGGAACCGCCATCGCCTGCCCGATCGTTTTCGGTATGCATCGCCATGCGGCATGACATGGAGTATGCGTGAGTCAGTATAGGAAGCGCACGTGGCGCAGACCAGCGCGCAAGCCTAGCGAGATACCCGTATTGCGGCCCTGCGGCAAACCGTGGCGGCCATGTGGGTGAGTCTGAAACAAGATGTCGATGGTGCGATGCAAGGCACCGCTCAGGCACCCGGACCTTGCAACGATGCCCCCGCCGTGGCGATGATTTCCTCTGGGGAAGGATGTGCGCGCGCAGTCAACCGCATGCGTGCGAGCAGCGGAAGATGATCGGACGCCAGCCGCGTCAGCGCGCTGCGATGGCCCGCCACCGACACCAGGTGCGCGCGTGGCGAAGTCCAGATCCGGTCCAGCGCGAGGAAGGGCCAGCGCGACGGAAATGTCGAGACATGGGGTGTGCGTTCGAAGTACGCATGCAGCCAGCGCAGCGGGCGCCCCCACAGGAACCACTCGTTCACATCGCCGAGCAGGATGGTGGGCTGCTCGGGCGCCTCCGCCAGCGCGGTGAGCAGCCGGCGCACCTGCCAGCGCCGCTCGCCGGGCATCAGTCCGAGGTGCGTGGCAATCACGCGCAGCGCGAAGGTGTCGTGCTCCACGGCGTTGCATTCGAGCATGGCGTCGATGGCGCCGCGCGGCTCATGCCCCTTCACGCTGAGGTCGATATGGCGGATGCGCAGCGGCCGGTAACGCGTGAGCAGGCCGTTGCCGTAGTCGCCGTCCTCGCGGACCAGCGTGGGGCCGGGAATGGCGTGCAAGCCGCTGTGCGCGGCGAGGAAGCGCAGCATGTCGAAGCCGGTATGGCGCGACTCCACTTCCTGCAGGGCGATCAGGTCCGCGCGCAGTTCCGTCACCACATCCGCGATGCGCTTCGGCACGAAATGCCCATCGGTGCCCACCCCGCCGTGGATGTTGTAGCTGGCCACGGCGATGTCCGCGTGCAGGGACCCGGAGGCGTCCGACGCGGGATTCGATGCGGGAGGCAACGGCGCGTTCATCAGGCCCCCTCGCGCGAAGGCGCGCTGGTGCACGGTGGCGGGTGCCGCGCCGCCGCTGTCGCGGCCGTCGCTGCCGCATGGAGTTCGGCGTTCGCCGCACGCTCCCGGCGCTTGCGCCGCCGGCGCAGCAACACTGCCACGGTGATCGGAATCAGCAGCACCAGCGCCAGCAGGGCGAAGGTGCCCGCGCCGGGGTCTTTCGCCACGGCGGCAATCCGGTCCACCAGCGAGGCCGTGACAACAATGCCCGGCGTCATGCCGATGGCAGTGCCCAGCAGGCAGTCMCGCAGCCGGATGCGCGAGGCGCCCACCACCAGGTTGACCAGCGTGAACGGCGCCACGGGCACAAGCCGCAGCACCACCATCGCCAGCACGCCATGCTGGCGCACCTTCTGGCTCACGCGGTTCAGCCGGCGTCCGCCAAGGCGCCGCACCGCGTGGCGGCCCAGCAGCCGGCCCGCCGTATAGCCGCCGGCCGCGCTCAGCACCGAGCCGCACAGCGCCAGCAGCGCGCCGTACCACGGCCCGAACACGACCAGCGTGACCACGATCAACAGCGTCACCGGAAACATCACCAGCCCGCCCGCCACGAAGGCGGCCATCATCGCGCCCGGCGCAAACGGCATGTCGCGCACGCGCTCGATCATCGTCAGCAGGTAGCGGAAATCGGCCCACTCGCGCAGCGGCGTATAGCGCCACGCGAAGGCCATGCCGCCCAGCACGAGTACCAGCAGCACGAACACCGCCACCCGGTTGGCCGCGTGGGGGCGGGCCTCCTGGCTGACGAACTCGGCCATGATCTGCTCGCTGTCGATGGGCTMGATGGGGTMCAGCAGCCGTGCATCGGGCAGCGCGGCATCCACTTCTTCCGGCACGGTCGGCGAGAACCGCTCCAGCGTGCGCCCGTCGCTGCGGTGCAGGGTTTCGATGGCGGCGTGCAGGGCGCCGGCATCCGCCAGCGCGGTGTCGAGTTCCTCCGGCGTGACGGCGAGGTGCTCGCTCAGCAGCCGCCCGCGCATGGCCCGGATGCCGGCGGCGATCTTTGGATGGCCGTTGGCCTCCACCACGAGGTTGCATTCGGTATCGAGCCCGAACGAGCGATTGCTGAGATTGGCCGACCCGATGGTCAGCAATTGGTCGTCTACCACCATGACCTTGCTGTGGACGTTGACGCAGGCGTCGCCAAGGTCCGGCACATGCGGGCAGTACAGGTGGAACCGTTCGTGCTGGTCCGCGCCGCGCAGCCGCCGGCAGAGCCGCGCGCGCAGCACCCCCATGCTCGCTTCTTCCAGCCAGCCGCTCTCGGTGCGCCGCGAGACCAGCGCAATCTCCGGCCCCTCGGGCTCGCGCAGGCGCTTGGTGAACGCGTCGGCGATCAGGCCGGAGCTGAAATACTGGTTCTCAAGGTAGATGCCCTCGCGCGCCGCGCCGATGGCATCCAGATACAACTCGCGGATCTCGGACACGCCGGGATCGTCCTCGCACGCCGGCGCGGTCCGGCTGATGCCGACGTCCACATTGGTGAGGTCAGGCTCGACGCGCTCCGGCCACGCATCCCCCAGCGGCTGGTCCGGCACGCGCGGCTGGCGGCCCGTGGCGCGCAGCCAGCGCGCCGCCGCGAGGTCGCCCAGCKCGGCGGCGGCGTCGCCATCGACCACGCACTGCACGTCATGGAAGGGCGGATAGGGCTTGCCATCCAGATCCACGCGGCGCGGGTCGTCGGCCAGATGATGATGGGTGTCCCAACGCCGGATGGTCAGGTCCAGGCCGCCCACAAAGGCCACCTGATGATCGACCACCACGACCTTCTGATGATGCGAGGCCCCGGGCGGATGGTTGCCATCGAGCCGGAAAGACAGCCGCCGATGGGTCTGCCAGTGCATCTTGGCGTCGGGCAGCCACTCGCGCTCCAGCGCGAACACCATCGCGAAATCCCAACTTAGCACGTAGATCCGCAGCCCACGCCGGCGTTTGCACAGCGTGTTCAGGAACTCGCGCAGCGTGGGCGGCAGGCCATCGGGCGGGTCATCGCCGCCCGGGTTCATCACCATCCGGCTGTCGATGTCCCAGCCGAGGATGAACACGCTGTGCGTGGCCTTGGCCAGCGCCTCACGGAGTGCGGAGAAATACGCATCGGCGTCGACCAGCATCGAAAACCGCTGGCACGGCTCCACCCGCCAGCAGTTGTGGCCGGGACGCAGGAGCGGGGAATTGGGAAGGGCGTCGGACATCACCCCGCCACAGGCGCAAGTTTTGTACCGGATGGGGATCTGGGGCTGAGGCTAGGGTTTGGCGATGGCGGAGCACMGCCGCCGGTGTGCGCTTTACTCGGCTTTGTAATTTTGACAATCGACGGAGAGGGATGGCGAGCGCGTCAGCCGCGCCGCGCCGCCTCACGCCAAGCCCCCGGCGGCAGGCCGAAGCGGCGGGCGAACGCGCGGGTAAAAGTCGTCTGGTCGGGATAGCCGACGCCGAAGGCGATGTCGGTCAGCGGCATCGTGCCGGCCATCAGCCATTGCACGGCCTGATCGAGGCGCAGGCGGGTCTGGTAGCCGTGCGGCGTGTCGCCGAAGGCTTCGCAAAACAGGGTATGGAAGTGGCGGGCGCCCCAGCCGAAGCGGCTGGCGAGTTCGTCGGCGCGGGGTGGTTCGGCGAGGCTGGCGCGCAGGCAGGCGTCGATCGCCATGACCGGGAAGCGGGCGGCGTCGTGCCGGGTGAGGTCCTGCCCGAGCGAGGTGGCCAGATTGCCGGCGAGGATGGCCGCGCGCTGCCAGTCGTGCTGCGGCGGGGCGCCGGGGTGGGTTTTCGGGATGGTGACGAGCGTGCGCACTTGCGCGGCGAGCGGGCCCTCCAGCGCGAAGGTGCGCGGGCGGGCCATCAGCCGGGCCGGCAGGGCCACGGAACTGGCCGGGAAGTCGGCCACAAGCTGCAGGTTCTCGGTCAGGCCCACGCAGACATGGTGTTCGCCACCGGGCACGACCAGGCCGTGTTCGGCATCCACACGATAGGCGTGACCGTCGATTTCCAGTTCGATGGCGCCGTCCACGCCGAACAGCAACTGGTGGTAGTCGTGCGCATGGCCGAGCGGCTGCGGCTGGAATCGCCGCGGCTCGACCAGCGGGGCGGCGTGGTCAGCGCGCTTCGGCACGTTGCGTCCGTCCCTGGGTCTGGCACAGCCACACCCCGCCGCCGGCCACGGCCATGCCGAGCCACTGGAGCGGCACCAGATGGTCGCCAAACAGCAGCGCGGCCTGCACGGCGGCCAGCGGCGGGGCGAGGAACATCAGCGCGGCGGCGTTGGCGGCGCGCCCGCGGCGCACCAGCCCCAGCAGCAGCCACGTACCGAGCCCCGACAGCACCAGCGCGGCATAGGCCAGCGACGCCCACAGCGTGACGCCCGGCTCCCAGTGCAGCGCGCCCGGGCCGCCGTTGACCGTGACCAGCGCGCCGGCCACCAACATCGCGCCGGCATTCTGCCAGGCCGAGCTGGCGCGAATGTCGGCCTTGGCGATGGAGGTCTTCTGCAAGAGCGTACCCATGGTGATGGAAACAATGGCCAGCAGGCCGATCAGCACGATCCACGGCGACACCGCGTGCGGCGCGCCGGCCCGCATCGCCGGCAGGACGACCAGCCCCACGCCGGCCGCGCCGAGCGCGAGCCCGCGCCAGGTGCGCATCGAAGCTAGCTCTTTTAATAGTGGGATGGCAAGCAGCGCGGTCAGCAGCGGCTGCAGGGCGCCCAGCAGCGCCATCACGGACGGCGACAGCCCGTGCGCCACGGCGCCGTAGCCGGCACACAGGTAGATGCCCTGCATCAGCGCGCCAGCCAGCAGGTGGCGGGGCACCTCGCGCGCCGCCGGCCACGCCGCCCCGGCCAGCACCGCCGCCAGCGTGAACATCAGCCCGGCCAGCGCAAAGCGGGCGAGCAGGAACAGGCTGGTGTCGGCCACGGGCACGACCGCCTTGCCGACGATAAAGCCGGTGGACCAGATCAGGACGAAGGCCAGGCCAGGCAGCCAGGCGGGCAGGGGGCGCGACATGGAAGCGGTACTCGATCAGATTCCGGGCGGCCGGTCAGTGGCCGCATTGGGGGAGATTGTCCGGCAGGGTAGCGGGGCGGGAGGGGGCTGTCTTGGCGATTCCTGCAATCGACCTTCAGACAAATCCGATGGACCTCATGGACAATATGCGCCTTGTCCACGTCTTCCGGCCCCGATCGGGCCGTTCCCGCCATGCCAACGACCGCGCCGCATCACCGCCTGATCCAGGATCTCGGCCTCGTGCCCCATCCGGAGGGGGGATTCTACCGGGAGACCTACCGCGACGCCACGCGGGTCCGCCGGGCCGACGGCGTGGAGCGCGCCGCCTCCACGGCCATCTATTACCTGCTGTGCGATGACGCGTATTCGGCGTGGCACCGCATCTGCGCGGACGAAGGCTGGCATTTCTACGCCGGCGGGCCGCTCGACGTGCATGTGATCGATGCCGCAGGCCGGTTGCACACCCACCACCTCGGCAACCCGCTGCACGACGCGGGCACCGCGTTCCAGGCGGTGGTGCCGGCCGGCTGCTGGTTCGCGGCCGAGCGGGTGGCGGGTTACGCCGGCGGCTATTCGCTGGTGGGCTGCACGGTGGCGCCCGGGTTCGAGTTCAGCGAGTTCGAACTGGCCGACGCCGCCGCGCTGGCCGTCGCCCATCCGCATCACGCCGAGGTGATCGCCCGGCTGGCGCCCCGGCTCCCGCAGGGCTGACCGGCCGCGCTCCCTACGTTCGCCGGCAAGTTTTACGCGTAGCGGGCGGGCCTGGCCGCTGCCGTACGCCGATTTGGTGGCGTCGGGCGGCGTCGGGCGGCCGGGAACGGCTTTTGCAGAACCGGTCCACGGACCCGTTTTCGCAATGTCCGCATCCCCACCCCGCAAAAACCCCACAGAACGAGGAGTCATCATGGATAAGTCCAAGATCCCGGTCGGCCAGCGTCCGGCCCTGAGCCTGTTGCTGGACGACCATCGCGCCGTCAAGAAGCTGTTCAAGCAGTTCGAGGAAGCCAAACAGGACAGCGCCAAGCAGTCGATTGCGGCGGAAACCTGCCACGCGCTGAGCATCCACGCCCAGATCGAGGAGGAGATCTTCTATCCCGCCCTGCGCGGCGTTTCGGACAAGATCGACGACATGCTGGAYGAAGCCAAGGTCGAGCACATGGTGGCCAAGCAGTTGATCGCGAAGATCGAATCGGGCGATAAGGCCATGCTCGACGCCAACTACAAGGTGTTGACCGAGTACGTCGGGCACCACGTGGAGGAAGAGGAAAGCGAGCTGTTCAAGGCGGTGATCCAGGCCAAGGTCGACCTCAAGGCGGTGGCGGCGCAGCTCGAGGAGCGCAAGCACGAACTGGAAGGCGTGACGGCCTGATCGTTGGCGCGGACGAAAAAAGGCCCATCCGAGGTGGATGGGCCTTTCTTTATCGCTGCGATGCGTGGCGTTTAGATCGCTTTATCGCCCTTAACCTTGATTGGCGAGCAGATCGGCCAGTTCATCGGCGTGTTCTTCCTCGACGGCCAGGATCTCTTCCATCATGCGGCGCGTGGTCGGATCTTTGTCGCCCAGGTACTGGACGATCTCGCGATAGCTGTCGATCGCAATCCGCTCGGCCACGAGGTTCTCGCGGATCATGCTGGCGAGGTCGTCGCCCTCGGAGTACTCCGAATGGCTGCGCGTCAGCAGGCCGTCCGGCGACAGGTTGGGTTCGCCGCCCAGTTGGACGATGCGCTCGGAAATCTGGTCCGCGTGGCCTTGCTCCTCGTTGGAATGCTGGAGGAATTCGTCAGCAACGCTCTTCGAGTTCGGGCCCTTGGCCATGAAATAGTGGCGGCGATAGCGCAGCACGCAGACGATTTCCGTGGCGAGTGCGGTATTGAGCAACTCGATCACGGTGCTGCGGTCGCCGTCGTAGCCCTCGGTGACGGCGCCGTCTTCGATCTTCTTGCGGGCACGTTCGCGGAGAGTCTTGATGTCGGTGAGGAAGGGTTGGGATTGCATTGTGATGGACTCCTTTGCCAACCGTGAGCGGGGACTTGTGTGGGCACTTTATGTGGGGATTTGGTGCGTATCTATCTTAGAGTTCCGCGCACGCCGCGCGGCGTCAGCCCGTGCCCCATTCTGCTATCGGGTTCGGTCCTACAACCCGCCCGCCGGGGCTAGGCCGGCAGCAGCCGCGCGCGCAGGAAATCCACAAAAGCAGTGACTTTGGGCGATGCCACGCGGCGGCGCGGGAACACCGCGTGGAAGTCCTGCGCCGGCCCGGTCCACGCCGGCAGCACGCGGCGCAGCCGGCGCGCGGTCACGTCCGGGGCGAGGCTGCGGTCCATCGCCAGCGAGAGTCCTTCGCCGGCACACAGCGCGTCGTGCAGCAGCGCGGGGTCGCTCGCCACGATCACCGGATTGATCGGAAAATCCCGCGCACGGCCGGCGGCCTGCCGCAGGGGCCACGCATAGCCGCGCTCGCGCCGCGCCTGATGAAGCGCCAGCGTGGCGTGGTCGAGCAGGGCGGCGGGATGGTCTGGCACACCGTGCCGCTTCAGGTAGGCGGGGCTGGCATAGACGCCGGTCGGGAAACTGCCGAGCCGGCGTGCGATGAGGTCGGAATCGGGCAGCACGCCGAGGCGCAGCGCCACGTCGATCTCTTCGGCAACGAGGTCGAGCGGCACGTGCGAGGCAAGGATCTCCAGACGCACTTCGGGATAGGCCGCACGGAAGGCGGCCAGCAGGGGGGCGATCCACGTGGTGCCGAACGAGTACGGCAGCGTCACACGGAGCCAGCCGCGCGGGCCGTGCTGCAACTGCTCGACGGCGGCCTGGGCGTCGTCGAGGTGGCGGGCCAGGAGCTGGCTGTGCTCGAAGTAGGCCGCGCCGGCGTCCGTCAACGCCAGCCGGCGTGTGGTGCGGAGGAGCAGTTGCGTGCCGAGCTGGGCCTCCAGCGCCATCACGCGCCGGCTGACCGTGGTCTTGGGCATCTGCGACGCGCGCGCCGCCGCCGTGAAACTGCCCGATTGCACCACGCGCACGAAGATCAGCGTGTCGTTAAGGTCTGCCGCCATCGTTCTGGTCCCTGCTAAGGCCCGCTTTTAGGAGAAATGCGATTGTCCCATCAATGGGCCAATGCTGCCCGGATCCGGGGACTAATCACGACGCCACTCGCTCCGTAAGATCGCCCCATCGAATCCAACAAGGCAGGAAGGCGATCATGAAATTGAGCGAGTACGTGACCTATGACGCGGTCGGGCTGGGCCAACTGGTGGCGCGCGGTGAGGTGAGTGCGGGGGAACTGGCGGAAGTGGCCCGCCGTGCGATTGCCGCCGTGAATCCGAGGATTGGCGCGGTGGTGGAGGACTGGCCGGCCGATGCAGCCGGGTCTTCGGCGGCACCCGGCAGTGGGCCGCTGGCCGGCGTGCCGTTCCTCGTCAAAGATCTCGCGCTGTCGATGGCGGGCAAGCGGCTGGAGCTGGGCTCGCGGCTGGCGGCGGGCCTCGTGGCGCCATCGGACTCGTTCCTGATGCAGCGGCTGCGCGCCGCCGGGCTGGTAACAATTGGCCGAACGGCTACGCCGGAGATGGCGTTCAGCACCGCGACCGAGTCCCTTCAGCAGGGCGCCACGCGCAACCCCTGGCAGCCGGCGTTGAGCGCGGGCGGTTCCAGCGGCGGGGCCGGTGCCGCCGTGGCGGCCGGGATAGTGCCGCTGGCGCATGCGACTGATGCCGCTGGGTCGATCCGCGTGCCGGCGGCGTTCAACGGCCTGTTCGGGCTCAAATCCACGCGTGGCCGGGTCTCGAACGGTCCCGGTCTGGACGAAGTCTTCGCCGGGCTCGGCGTGCAGGGCGGGCTGAGCCGCACGGTGCGCGACAGCGCCGCGCTGCTCGACGCCATGCACGGCACCGCCGCCGGCGAGCCGTATCACACGCCCGCGCCGTCCCGACCCTTTCTCGACGAAGTGGGGCGGGAACCGGGCCGGCTGCGCATCGGCGTGATGGTGCCGCCGTTCAGCGGGGCTGGCGTGGCCCCGGTCATGGCGCAGGCGGTGGCGGGCGTGGCCGCGCAGTTGGCAGGGCTGGGCCACCATGTCGATGACGTCACGCTGCCGCTGGGCGCATCGTGGGAGGCGGTCGTCCTGGCGAATGCGCGCATCTGGTGTGCCACGCTGGTCGGCTGGATCGATGGCGTGGCAGCGGCCACCGGGCGCCCCATCGACGCCACCACGCTGGAGCCGCAAACACTGGCGGCGTACCGCTACGGCCAGCGCGTCACCGGCCCCGCCTTCGCGGCAGCGCTCGACGTGCGCAACGCGGTGACGCGGGCCACGGCGACCTGGTTCGATGACATCGACGTCCTGCTGACGCCAACGATGCCGGCCCTGCCTGAGCCGGTGGGCACCTATGCCGCCGGCGCGGCAACCATGGATGGACTGGACTGGACCGACCGCGTGTTCCGGCACTCGCCCTACACGCCGGCGTTCAACGTGGCGGGGCTGCCGGCGATGTCCGTGCCGCTATGCGTGGACGCGGCGAGCGGGCTGCCGATCGGCATGCAGTTCGGGGCGGGGTTCGCGGAGGAGGGGATGCTGTTCCGGCTGGCGGGGCAACTGGAACGGGAGATGGGCTGGGCGGGGCGCCGGCCAGCCGTCTGGGCTGGCGCGGCGCAGGCTTGATGGGCGATCAATACCCGTAACGGTTGTAACCGGGGTTGTAACCTTGGTTGTAGCCCTGGTCATAGCCCTGCTGGTACTCGACCTGCCCGTAACCCGCCGGTGCGGCCGGCGCGCACGGCACGTAGGCGCGCTGGTAGTTGCTGTAGCAGTAGCCCGGTGGCACCTGCGGGGCGGCGTAGGCCACCGGCTGCGGCGGCGCGTAGACCGGCGCCGGTGCAGCCACCACGGGCTGGCTGAAGACCGCCGCGCCGATGGCCAGCGCCGCGATGGCGCCCACCGCCAGCGCAGCCGCGGCGCCGTCCGACCCGCCGCCACCGTGATGGCGGCCGCGGGCCGACGCCGGCCCGGCGGCCAGCATGGCGGCGCAGAGAACGGCAATACCGGTGTAACGAATCGATTGGCGCATGTCGGGCTCCTTGTCGGCCGATGATCGGCCTTGCTCGATGGAAGCCATCATGCCCTGCGACGCATTACAGTGGGTTACGCGATGGTGAGCAGATGTTACGGCTGCAACATATGGCGCCGTGCCCGGAAGCGACCCCGCTTACTCGCTGGCTTCGGCCAGGAACCAGGCGCGGCGCTGGGCCTCGTCGATCCAGTTCTCGAGCAGGCTCGCCGTGGCCACGTCGCCGTGGTCGTCGCAGACGGCGTGGGCGTCGAGCATGATCGCGGCCAGTTGCAGATTGTCGGCGCGCAGTTCCGCCAGCATGTCGCGCGGGGCCACGCGGTCGGCATCGTTGTCACGCAGGCGCTGCTGGCGGGTGACATCGCCGATGGAGCGCAGCGTGGTGGCGCCGAGCTTGCGCACCCGCTCGGCAATGTCGTCGGTGATGGCGAAGATCTGCGCCGACTGCTCGTCGAGCATCAGGTGATAGTCGCGGAAGTGCGGGCCGGACATGTGCCAGTGAAAGTTCTTGGTCTTCAGGTAGAGCGCGAAGACATCGGCAAGCAGCGGGTTGAGGTGCGCCGCGATGGCGGCGACGCCCTTGGCGTCCGGGACGGACGTGGCGACGGTGGTGGCGGTGACGAGGGAGGGTGCGGGCATGGTGGCTCCTGGTTGTCAGGGGGTTCGGCCCGCCATGATCGGGCCACGCCCCGCGCCGGCGTTGCCGCCGGCCCCCGGAATTGTCGATAACGCACGTTGGCGCGCCGGGCCGGGGGCGGCCGGGCAGGCTGCCCGCCGAGCCGGACCAGACTATACATACATATAGTTCCGCCGCAGGGACGGGCCTCGTATCATGCCAGCACGCATCCCGGCAAGTCGGTCCGGGCCCGCTGCGTGTTTCAGTCCGGTCGAGGTAGTCGCTTTGCACAACAAACAATTATTGGCCATCGTTGACGACGACGACTCCGTGCGAGTCGCCACGTCGCGCCTGGTTCGCTCCCTGGGCTGGGAAGTCATCCTTTTCGACACCGCCACGGCGTTCCTGAACTCCGGCTGTGCCGCCGAGGTGGATTGCGTGATCTCCGATGTCCAGATGCCCGGCATCACTGGCATCGAGATGCATCGCCGGCTGACAGAAGCCGGCGTGCACGTGCCCGTGATCTTCATTACCGCGTTTTCCGTGGAAGCCACGCGCAGGCAGGCGATGAAGAACGGTGCACTTTCCTTCCTCAATAAGCCGGTGGACGGCGCCGCACTGCAGGCGTGCCTGGATCGGATCGGCAAGGCGGCGCCGAGCGCATAAGTGCCGTGCCCTGCGGTGCGTCACTTTTGCCACCCGCTATGTATAATTCCTGCGCACACATCCCGCGGGATCGATGGCACGTCCGTGCCCGATCGCACCACGACTGTGCAAGCGACCGCCCCGCAAGACTGCCGACGGCCAGCGGTAGTTGAAACCGCCGAAGTCCCCCCCGAGGAGCCACCCCGAGCATGTCCGAGCCAACCGCCGTGCACAGGCCKAAATCCGAGAATCCGCGCGCGCTGCTGACCCTGGCGGCCCTGCTGACGCTGGGGATTTTCCTGATCGATGTCCTGACGCCGCTGACGATTGCCGTCGCCGTGCTCTACGTGGTGGTCGTGCTGCTGGTGGCTGCCACCGGCTCGCAGCAGGCCACGCTGTATTCGGCCATCGGCTGCGCCGCGCTCACCATCTTCGCCTTCCTGTTCCAGCGCACGGTCACCGAGGACGCCGGCCCGCTGGCGCGCTGCGTGTTCAGCCTGCTGGCGCTGGCCAGCACCTCGCTGCTGGCCATGCGCAACCTCGCCAAGACCGCCCAGCTCCACGAGGAAATGCAGATCCGCGCCACGGCCGAGGCTGCGCTCGCACGCAGTGAAGCCTTCCTGGCCGAAGCGCAGCAACTGAGCCAGACCGGCAGCATCGCCATGCGCGTGCCCGGCGACACGATGACGTGGTCCGACGAGGCCTACCGGATCTTCGGCTACGACCGCACGGTGACGCCGGGTCCGGACCTGGTCCTGGCGCGCGCCTTTCCCGAAGACCTGCCGCTGGTGATATCCGTGCGCGACCAGATGCGGCAGGGCGTGCACCTGATCGACGTGCGGCATCGGCTGCGCATGCCGGATGGCACGGTCAAGCACGTGCACCTGGTGTCGCGCCTGCGCGAGTCGGCGTCGGACTATACCGAGTACGTAGGCGCGCTGATGGACATCACCGCCGCCGTCCAGACTCAGCAGGCCTTGCAGCGCACCTCCACCGAACTCGCGCACGTGATGCGCATGACCACGCTGGGCGAGCTGGCGGCGTCCATCGCCCATGAGGTGACGCAGCCGATCGCGGCCATCGTMACCTGTGGGGACTCCGCGCTACGCTGGCTGAACCGGGCGCAGCCGGACGTCGCCGAGGCCACCCAGTCCATCGACCAGATGATCCGCGACGCGCGGCGCTCCAGCGACATCATCCGGCAGATCCGCTCGATGGCGCAGAAGCGCGATCCGGTCTACGCCGAGACCGCGCTGGACAGCCTGGTGCGCGAGTCGATCGAACTGATGCGCCGGGAGCTGCAGGATCACCATGTGGAGTCGGCGATCGACCTGGCGCTGCCGGACGCGATGATCTGCGGCGACCGCGTGCAGCTTCAGCAGGTGCTGATCAATTTGCTCCTGAACGCCGTGCAGGCGATGGAGGGCACCGGCCGCCCCCGCAAGCTTTGGGTCAACACCGCGCTGGCCGAGTCGCGCCAGGCGCAAATCACCGTGCGGGACGCCGGCAAGGGCATCGCACCGGAAGAGGCCGGGCGGCTGTTCAGCGCGTTCTTCACCACCAAGGCCGAGGGGATGGGCATGGGCCTGTCGATCTGCCGCTCCATCGTCGAGGCGCACGGCGGCCGCATCTGGGCCGACTCGCCACCCGAGGGCGGCGCGGCCTTCCACATCATGCTGCCGCTGCATCTCGCCGATGCACCGGACGGCGAATGCGCGGCCCTACGGCAGACCGCGGAAGCAGGGAGCGAACATGGGCAATGAGTCGGGCGCGGTCAACGAGGCGGCGAGTGGCGTGGTCTATGTGGTCGATGACGACGAGTCGATGCGGATTGCCGTGGCGATGCTGCTGCGCTCCGTCGGGCATCAGGTGCAGACGTTCGCCTCCGCGCAGGAATTCCTGGCGTGCGAGCGGACCGACGCGCCAAGCTGCCTGATCCTCGATGTCCGGCTCAAGGGCCAGAGCGGCCTCGCCGTGCAGGAGCAGATCGGCGCGGACCAGGTCAGCATTCCCATTGTCTTCATGACCGCCCATGGCGACATTGCCATGTCGGTCAAGGCGATGAAGGCGGGTGCGACGGACTTCCTCGCCAAGCCGTTCCGGGACCAGGACATGCTGGACGCCGTGAACAGCGCCCTGGCGCGCGACGCCCAGCGGCGCGTGGCCGATCAGTCGAGCGCGGACTTGCGCCAGCGCTTTGCCACGCTGACCCAGCGTGAGCGGGAAGTGATGGCACAGGTGGTGCGCGGGCTGATGAACAAGCAGATCGCGTCGAACCTGGGCCTGAGCGAGATCACGGTAAAGATCCACCGTGGCCAGGCCATGAAGAAGATGGGCTCGCGTTCGCTGGCCGACTTCGTGCTGAAGGCCGAAGCGCTCGGCATGACGCCGGCGGCTTCGCAGTAAGCCATCAGCGATCGCGTCAGACCGGCGCCCACGTCGAGATCAGGGCCGCCATGCCGCAGCAGGCGGTGCAGACACCAAGCCAGTAGCAGATCATCTTGCGTTCGCGTCGCGTGACGGCGACGGGGTAAGACACGTGCTGGGCGGACATGGTCGGGGTGTGGATGTGCATGATGGGCTCCGGGTGGGCAGGCCGGAGCATCGGCGTGCCGGATGCCTGTCGCGATGGCCCGCTGTCGGGGCATCGCAAGAGGCGGTCGCTGGGTGCGTGGGCCTGGACTCAGGCGTCCGACTTCTCGGGCGATGCCGAGACGCCGGTCAGGTCGCGCCCGGCCAGTTGCAGCGTGGCGGAGGCATTCGCGGGCTGGTCGAAGCGTGCGCCCTGGGTGTACGGGTCGCGCGGGGAATCGACACGGGCACCATCGGTGTAGGGGTCACGCGGCGAGTCGACGCGGGCACCATCGGTGTACGGGTCACGCGGCGAGCTGACGCTGGCGTGGGCCACGGAGGCGAGGCCGCCGAGGCTGCCCAGCACGAGCAGGGCGGTTGCGGAAACGATGCGTTGGGTGCGTGTGGTCATGGGAATCTCTCCATCAGTGAGGGTGCAGCTTTGGGTTTCCTGGCGGCTGCCGCGCATTGCTGGCTGCCTGGAATCAAGCTTAGAGACTCACGCCCCGAAAATCATTTGTACATCCGTCGCCGCCGATAGCGCATTCGTTGCGGGACCTCATCCTTAGGTTTAACTCGCCGCAACCCCGGCCACGACGGCCTGCGTGAGCAGGACGTCGGCGAGGATCATCGCGTCGGCATTGCGCGCACGCGGACGCTGCGGGCGGGGCTTGTAGATGGCATCGCCGGGCTCGATCTGGCGTCCGCTCATCGCGCAGAAGCCCGCCACGCGCGCGAAGGCCGTGCCCCATTGCTGCTCGCCGTAGCGGCAGTGGGTGGCATCGTTCCACGACAGCACAGCGGTGTGCGAATCGGGCATGTAGATGATGCGGATCAGCACGCCGGCCAGATCCTGGCGACCGCAGCGCTGGTAGGACACGGGGCTGCCGGCCGGTTGGTCGGACTGCGCAAACAGCAGCCCGAGTGCCTGCTGCCAGGGGTCGGGGCGGTTGCGCGTGGGCGCAACCTGGTCTGTCACGAGGTTGTCTGCAAGCATGATGGGGCTCCGGGTTGAGGGCGACGGCTGCTCAGGCAGCCTTGCGCTCCAGGCTGCGTTTTACGCGCCAGTTGTAGGGGGTCTCGCCCACAAAGCGCTTGAACACGGTGGTGAAGTGAGATTGCGAGCGGAAGCCGCAATGCATGGCGACGTCGAGAATCGACTGGCCGCTGGCGCTCAGCAGCGACTGCGCATGTTCCACGCGCCGCCGCAGCAGGTATTCGTGCGGCCGCAGGCCGGTGGCGCGGCGGAACTGCGCCGCGAAGTGCATGCGGGTAAGGCCGGTGCTCTGCGCGATATCGGCCAGACCAATCGCTTCGGACAAATGCGCGTCGATGTAGTCCGTGGCACGGCGCAGGCGCCACGGCGGCAGCGGCGCCAGGCTGCCGCCCGGGGCCTCCGTCGCACCGGCCTGGAAATGCCGCGCCACGAGGCGCGAGACGATGGCCAGGCTCACGCTCTCGACGAAGATGCGGCTCGCGCCGGCGTCTTGCACCTGGGTCATCGCCAGGGCCTGGCCGAGCCGTTCGAGCGCCGGATCCTGCAGCAGCTTGGGCGAGTCGAGCACGATGTCGCCGGCATGGGGGCGATCGAACAGGTCGGCGTGGCATTCGGCCAGCACCGCCTGCGTGGCGTAGAGGTGGAGCACGTCGGCGGGCGCCTGGAAGGTGGCGCGCACCGGTACGCCCGGCGCGGTCACCTGCACGGCCCCGGCGGTGACCCGCCCATCCACCAGCGGCCGGCCCGCATGCACGAACGCCAGCGTGGTGCAGCGCAGGTTCATGGCGATGCAGTGGTGGGCGTCGGCGCCGGGATGGGAAACCTGGAACGGTTCGCTGGGCTCGAGCGTCCAGCGCGAGACCGGGATCTGGGCGCCCGTGTCGTGGGAAGGTGCGCGCCACTGCTGCTCGGCGCCGATGAGTCCTGGTGGCGCGGGTAGGCGGGCGGTACTGACCGGGAAGAGCGAAGCGTGATGCATGACGGCCCCTTTGAACTGAACGTTGAAGCGGTTCTGGGCCGCTAGACCCAGCATGGCTTCAAGGTATATCAGGCAAAGAAGGCCGAATAGCCCTACAAACGGTTGCGCACGGTGTCAAATGGTTTGCGCAACTCATACCTTGGTTTAGTCGGCGGGGGGCCGGCCACCAAGGGAAATGGGCTTCCGAAGAAGCAAAACGGGCTTCCGAGGAAGCCCGTCGCCCGCTAGATATTACGCGGTCTCATAAGGATATGCGTTCAGGCGCTGACGGGCGCGCCGCCCGCCGCCGATTCCTTGGCGAACAGGCTCTTGGACGTCGCCACATGGCCGGCCAGCACCGGCCGCAGCACCACGATGGCCAGGAAGGCCGCCGTCAGGTCCATGCCGGCCACGGTGTAGAGCACCGTGGACCACGTGCCGGTGGCCTCCATCATCAGGTTGCCGATCGGCACGAACAGCGCGCCAATCCCCTTCGCCGTGTAGAGCACGCCGTAGATCTTGCCGATGTGCTTGGTGCCGAAGGCGTCGCCGGCCAGTGCCGAGAACAGCGAGTAGACCTCGCCCCAGGCCAGGAACACCACGGCGGACAGGATCAGGAACGCGTACGGGTTGCTGCCGAAGTACCCCAGCGCGATGATCCCGATGCCCTCCAGCGTGAAGGCGATCACCATCGTCTTCTCCCGGCCGATATGGTCCGAGATCCACCCGAACATTGGCCGCGAGATGCCGTTCATGATGCGGTCCAGCATCAGCGCCAGCGGCAGGGCCGCCATCACGAAGAAGTGGAGATCGACCTTGAAGTCCTTGACGCCGAGGTCCTTGGCGATGACGCCAAGCTGGGCCACGGCCATCATGCCCCCCGTCACGACCAGGATGAACATGATGAACATCAGCCAGAACAGCCTGGTGCTCATGGCCTCCTTGAGCGTGTAGTCACGCGTGGCCTGGGCCAGTTTGTTCGACGCCCGGGTTTCCTGGCTACGCGGCGAACGCAGGAACCACGCGGCAACAAACGCGATGGAGCCTTGCAGCACGCCGAAGAAGAAGAACGTGTCCTGGAAGCCGGACGTCTCGATCATCGCCGCGATCGGCAGGATCGTGGCCGCCGAGCCCGCGCCGTAGCCGCCGGCGGTCAGGCCAACCGCCAGCCCGCGCCGGTCCGGGAACCATTTCAGGGCATTGTTGATACAGGTGGCATAGATCGACCCGACGCCAATCCCGCCCACCGCCGCGCCGAAGTAGAAGCCCGCCAGCGTGGTGGCCTGCGAGTTGATGATCCAGGCCGCGCCGATGAACAGTGCGCCGAACGCCACCATCAGGCGCGGGCCGAACTTGTCGATGAAGTAGCCCTCGATCGGCGCGAGCCAGGTCTGGACCAGCACGAACAACGTGAACGCCACCTGGATCTGCGCGCGCGGCCAGCCGTAGGTCTGCTGGATTTCCGGCACGAACAGCGTCCAGGCGTACTGGATGTTGGCCGTGGCGACCATACAGACGACGCCGAAGGCCAGCTGGATCCAGCGGGTCCGTTCCGATGCCTGCTGGTTCGGGGTGAGTGCGGCGGAGGATGGACTAGTCATGGCGCGCTCCCTGGGTGGTTTGTTGTGGCATGTTTTGTCTCCTGTTTCCTGGATGCGATGTGCGCTCGCGAAAAGGAATAAATCGTATGCCGGCCCATTTATCGATTGGGCGGTCAAATACAAAGTATGTGATATACCAGCGCAGCGCAAGATAAAGACGCAGCAGGGTTTTCACCAAATACAGTGATTATCGGAATCAATGCGGCTGGCTCAGATGAGGGACGAATCAATAATGGCAAAAAAAAATGCCCGCAGGCGTCCCGGCGGGCGGAGGCACGTTGCGTGACACCAGTCCGCAGCATGTAGTCGCAGTTATACGCACAAAATAAAGGGCGCGTACGTGGTTTTCCGCCAAATGACAAAAATGTAATGGAGATAATCCAGGCAGGGCGATGGATTAAATCGCAAATTGACGCGATGCGGAAAAATGAAAATACGTGGGAATAAGCGACGGGACGTCGCGCGGGAATAAATGCGGCMAGTCCGATTGATGGATTATCAGCGGGGACGAATCAGATTAACTCATGAATCCGCGCGGCAACGCGCGGCGGGGGCGAGGGAAACCTCAACCCCAGTGCCGCACCCGCCCGGTATCCACGTGCACGAAGTTGTCGCGCGTGTAGAGGCCCACGCCGCCGCCGCCCAGGGACACCGCCGCGTCGCGCAGGTCCGCCAGCGGCACGCCGGGCAGGCGGATGTCGATGGCCATGCCATCCATATGCAGGCTGCGCCGGGCCACGCCACCGCCCCGGGTCTTGCGCAGGCGCTCATTGGTGACCGGGCTGCGGTAGCCGGAAATCACCTCGTACGCCTGCTCGGCGCCCAGCACCCCGCGCAGGTCGGAGAGCAGCCCGAACAGCTTCGGGTCGATGTTGCCCACGTCGCCCGAGTAGTGGTCGCGCAGGAAGCGGTTCAGCGCCTGCTGGGCGTCCGGCAGCACCTGATCACCCATCGCGTAGACCAGCGAGATCTGCTCGCCGGTATGCGTATGCGAGAACGACAGCGCCCGCGCGCCCGGCACGCTGGCCAGCGCCAGACGCGGTACCGACAGCGCTGACAGACCCGCAGCTAAGGCCACACCGCCGGATTGGCGGAGGAAACGGCGACGGGCTGGCGTGTTGTGGGAATACGTCATGGCGATGGCGGCGAAGGGGGCGATGCGCGAAATCGGCGGTTAGGAAGGACGCGCCGGACTGGCGGCAGCATCGGTCGTGGGGCTTTGCCGCCGCACGGCACGCTGCTGTAGCGCCTGATCGAGCACTTTGTCCTGCCCGTAAATGTCAGCGAGGAAGTATACCCGGCCATCGGCCCGCGCAATCGCCGTGCCGTAGGCCAGCACCACTGGCAACGGCGCCTGCAGTGACACCGTGTTCGAGCTGCCCTTGGTCATGGCCTGACGGATGCGCGCCTCGGTMCAGTCCGGCTTGTCCTGCAGGACGAACTTGGCGAGTTCGACCGGCGCCTCCACCCGGATGCAGCCATGGCTGAAGTCGCGCCGGTCGCGCTGGAATAGCTGCGGCGAGGGCGTGTGATGGAGGTAGATGTTCTGGTTGTTCGGAAACACGAACTTGATGTCGCCCAGCGCGTTCAGCGGCCCAGGCCGCTGGCGGATGCGCATCTTGCCGGCCAGCACCGCGCTCAGGTTGGCCTCGTTCAGCGTCGGCACGGCCGTCGTGCCGGACACGAACTCGAAGCCCTGCCGCGTGAAATAGCCCGGATCGCGCCGGAAGTGCGGCACCAGTTCGGCCCGCGCGATGGAGGGCGGCACGTTCCAGTAGGGACTGAACTCGATGTAGCGCATGTCCTCCTCGAACAGCGGCGTGCGCGTGTCCAGCGCCTTGCCGACGATGACCTTCATCTCCAGCCGGATGTCGAGCTTGCCGTCGCGATAGTCATAGGCGCGCAGCACGAATTCCGGCACGTTGACCACGATCATGCGCGGGCTGTCGGCCAGCGGGGTCCAGCGCAGCCGCTCCATGGTCAGCGCGATCTGCCTGACGCGTGCCGACGGGGGCGTATTCAGCTGGGCCAGCGTGCCCTTGCCGATCACCCCATCGGCGGTCATCCCATGACGAGACTGGAAGGTCTTCACGGCCTCCACCAGCGCGCCCTTGTAGCCGTCCGGTGCGGGCGTGCCTGCCGGCAGGTCGCCCAGCGCCGCCAGCCGTTGGGCCAGTTGGGGCAGGGCGCTGTAGGGCTGCCCCGGCGTCAGCTTGCCGCCGGGCGGCGCGGGCAGCGGTGCATTCCACAGCGGCTCGGCGGCCAGCGCGCGATAGCGGGCCAGCGCCGTGCGCAGCGTGCCATAGAGCGGGAACGCCGGCGGCGCTTCGCGAATCGCATCGGGCAGCCGGTTGGCGGCCAAGGCGGCGCGCAGGGTGGCGTCCGGGTCGAACGGCTTTTCCTTCGAGACATCGAAGCCCGCATGCACCTTGCGCGGATCGACGCGCCCCCGGTGCAGATCGGACAGATAGTGTTGCATCGACTGGGTCAACGCCCCGTCGATACGCTCCACGGCTTCCGGCGCCAGCGCGGGTCCGGCAGCGGCCTGCGTGACGATGCGGCCCAGCGACTCGGCATCGTAGTCCTGGGCTTCTAGCCCATCGGCGCCCGCATCGCTCAGTGCCGTCACGGCCTGCCGCGCGGCCTGCGTCGGCTTGCCATCGACAAACCAGAGCGGCTCCGCCCACGCACTGGCCGCGCCGCAGAGCAGCCACGCCACGCAGGTCGCGGCAAGGCGGTAGCGGGCACGGGAGGGGGAAGGGGCGGGCGGTATCGGCGGCGTTACGGCAAATGTCATCGTCATTGGCATGGGCGAGTGCATTGCGGGAACGGGGTATCGTACCCGATCGCCATGCGACGGTCGCTCACCCGGACGGCAATCTCCTCGTMGTGCGTGACCAGCATCAGTGCCGCGCCGGTGTCCGCGCAGGCTTCGAGGATCAGCGCCAGGGTGTCCTGCTGCGTTACCGGGTCCAGCCGCGAGGTGGGTTCGTCGGCGAACAGGAAGGCGGGCGTCAGCAGTAGCGCACGCAGCAGCGCAAAGCGCTGGAGTTCGCCGCCAGACACCGCACCCGGCCGGCGCGCGAGCAGGTTCGGCGCCAGTTTCAGCCGCTTGAGCAGCGGCGCGATGCGCGCCCGGTCGATCCGGTGCAGCGCGGCCAGATCCTCCAGCGCGCGGCCAATGCTGGCATGCGGGGCGAACGCGCCGGCCGGGTCCTGATAAAGTTTTTGATAGCGCACTTTTGCGATCCCATCCGGCCGATGTACCGTGCCGCCGTCCGGTGCGACCAGCCCGAGCAGCACGTTGCCGAGGGTCGATTTGCCGCTGCCGCTGGGCCCGGTGACCGCCAGTCGCTCGCCGGCGTGCAGGGTCAGGTCGAGGGAACGGAACAAGGTCCGGTCGCCGAATTGCTTGGTCACGCCGCACGCGCGCAGGATGTCATCGCCACCGGGCGACGGGGCGGTCAGCGGCGGCCAGTTCGCTGGCTCGGCAGCCACCAGCGCGCGCGTATAGGCATGCCCGGGCGCACCGAGGACCGCCGCGGCGTCTCCCCGTTCGACCAGCTTGCCGTCGAGCATGACCGCCACATCGCCGCCCAGCGCACGGGCCACGGCGATGTCGTGCGTGATCGTCAGCAGCGCGCATCCTTCGCCGAGCGCCGCCTGCAGCCGGGCCACCAGTTCATCGCGCCAGACTCGGTCGAGGCCTTTGGTGGGCTCATCGACAATCAGCACCGGCGCGCCGCCCGCCCGAGTGATGGCGAAGGCCACCCGCTGCGCCATGCCGCCGGACAGCGTCGTCGGCCACGCCTGCGCCGCGTGCGCCATGCCCAGCCCGTGCAGGTCGTGCAAGGCCCGGCGCCACGCCTGCGCGTTGCCGATCCCGGCCAGCGCATGCGTCTCCGCCAGTTGCCGGCCCACCCGCATGGTCGGATCGAGCGCGAACCACGGCTCCTGCGGCAACAGCGCCAGTTGTCGGCCCCACATCGCCCGCCGCGTGGCGGGGTCGGCGGCGTCGCAGCGGCGGCCATCGACCGTGAGGGTGCCGCCCGCGCGCAGGCCGCGCGGCAGCGTGCCCATCAGCGCATGCGCCAGCAGGCTCTTGCCGGAGCCGCTTTCGCCGAGCAGCGTCAGGGCGCGTCCGGCCTCCAGCGTGAACGACACCGGCGCAAGCAGCTGGCCGTCGGCGCTGTCCACGGTCAGCGCATCCACGGCCAGCAGGGGATGGGTGTCGATGCGGGTCATGCGTCGGCCTCCGCCGGCGCGCCGGTCGATACCAGCACCAGCCCCAGGATGGCGATCCCGAGCAGCAGGATCGGCCAGGCGATGATCCACGGCGCCTCCGCCGCATAAGGGAGCAACTCGGTCATCATCAGCCCCAGTTCAGCCGCCGGCGGCTGCGCGCCCAGGCCGACAAAGCCCATCGCCGCCAGCGCCAGCACCGCCGCGCCGGCGCCAAAACTCATCAGCGTGGCCAGCAGCGGCGCCAGCTCGGGCAGCAGATGCCGCCGCACGATATAGCCGGGACCGAAGCCGAGCAGCCGCGCCGCTTCCACATGATGGCTGGCCAGTACCACGCGCGCCGTGGCCCGCGTCACGCGGTAGTACTCGACCCACAGCACCAGCGACAGGCCGACATAGAGCGGCCAGTAGTCGCCCGGCGCGAACGCGCTCAGCAACAACACCAGCAGCAGGCCCGGCAGCGCCAGCACCGCGTCCGCCACGGCGCCGGTCAGGCGCTCGGTCCAGCCGCCGCGCCACGCGGCCAGCAGGCCGAGCAGCGTGCCCGGCACGGCGGCASAGGCCACGCTCAGCAGCGCCAGCCCGAGCGAGAGCCGCGCCGCGCTCKCCAGCCGCGCCAGCATGCTGCGGCCCAGATGGTCGGTGCCGAGCGGCTCGGCCAGTTGCGGCACCTGGAGAATGCCGTAGAGGTTCTGCTCGAACGGGGCGCGCGGCGCCAGCCAGGGGCCGACGATGGCGAACAGCGCCAGCACCAGCAGCAGGGCGGCGCCGGCTTTGCGGCGGGGATGCCAGGTCATCGGCCCCTCCCGATGCGCACGCGCGGATCGATCGCCGCGCAGGCCAGATCCACCAGCGTATTGAGCGCCACGAACAGCAGCCCCATGACCAGCGCCGTGCCCTGGATCATCGGCACGTCCCGCCCGAAGATCGCGTGAACCAGCGCATGGCCGATGCCGGGCCATGCGAACAGCGTCTCGATCACCACCACGCCCTCCACCAGAAAGACCAGTTGCACGCCGAGGTAGGCCACCAGCGGCACGGCGGCATTACGCACGCCGTGGCGCAGCAGCGCGGCCCGGTCAGAGAGCCCCTTGGTGCGCGCGAACAGGAAATACGGCGAGGCGGTCACCGTGGCCATCGCATCACGTGCCACGCGCATCGCCGTGGCGGCGAGGCCCAGCCCCAGCGTGAGCGCCGGAGCGATCAGCGAGCCGTGCGCGGCATCGCCGCCGGCTGGAATCAGGCCGAGTTGGACCGCCAGCACGGCCACCAGCACGATGCCGAGCACGAACGGCGGCAGCGCGCGCAGCAGCACGGACAGCCACAGCGTCAGCCGGTCCAGCCGGCCAGCGGGCCGCAGACCCGCCGCGAAGCCGAKCGGCACGGCGATGGCGCACGACACCGCCAGCGCCGCCAGCGCCAGCGACAGCGTATGGCCCAGTTGATGGGCGATTTCGGCGGCCACCGGCGCGCCCGTCACTGCCGAGACGCCCAGGTCCATCCGCAGCAGGTGCCCCCACCACGCCACGAGGCTCTCGAACCACGGCAGGCCGAGTCCCAGCTCCATGCGCACCGCTTCGGCGGCCTGCGCGGTGACCATGTCGTAGCCATAGCGGCCGGCGGCGATCCGGAACGCCATGTCGCCGGGCAACAGCCGCATCATCAGGAAGCTCACCGTGCCGACCAGCGCAGCCACCACGAGCGCCTGCACGCCACGCTGGAGCACGATGCGGCCAAGCTGGCGCGTGGTGTCGCGCCGGAGGGTGGCGGTAGGCACGGCCACCGGGTCGGCGCCGGGCAACGCGGCGCGGGTCAGGTTTTCCATTGCAGTTGCGTCAGCCGGTAGGAACGTTCGAAGGGATCGATGGACACCCCAGCCAGCCGGGGGCTGGCCGCCAGCGTCTGGCGATACCAGACCACGGGGATCAGCGGCATCGCGTCGTGCAGCGTGTCCGCCACCTGCCGACGCAGCGCCTCGGCGCGCGGGCCTTCCGGCGTGGACGGCAACGCGGCCAGCGCGGCCGTCACCGCCGGCGAAGACCAGCGCATCGGCCCCCAGTCCCCGCCCTGGACCGCGAAGTCCTGCGCCACCGCACCGAAGGCGTCCGGCACCACGCCGAAGTTGCGCGCCAGCAGGCCCACTTCGAGCGTGCCGTCGCGATGCCCGAACGGAATGTCGCTCGAATTGCCCACCGCCACGCGCACCGTCAAGCCCACCTGCCGCCACTGCTCCTGGATGGCGGCGGCGATGACCGGCAGCTCGGGCCGGTCCGGGAAGGTGCGCAGCGTCAGCGCGAGCCGATCCGGGCCGCGCTGCAGGACGCCGTCGGCATCGGGCCGGAAGCCGGCCTCAGCCAGCAGGCCGCACGCGGCGGCAGGGTCGTAGGCCAGCGCAGGGAGTCGCGGATCGTGCCAGCCGGGCAGGGCGGGCGGGAACAACTGGCCTGCCGCCAGCGAAGGATCACGCAGGATGGCACTGGCGATGCCGCGCCGGTCCAGCGCCAGTGCCAGCGCGCGGCGCACTCGCGCATCGGCCAGCAGGGGATGGCTGGCATTGAGCTTCAGCAGCGTGGTGCGGGGAACGGTCACGGCATGCACGGCCACGGCGCGGCCACGCTGGAGCCGTGCGATGCTGCCCGGGTCGAGCCCATAGGCCAGCTGGGCTTGTCCGGCCTCGGCCATCAGCGCGCGCATCTCGGCGCGGCCCACTGACAGATACTCGGCCCGCGTCACGGCTGGCCGGGCGCCGTGCCATCCGTCGAACGCTTCCACGGCGAAGTGCTGCGGCGGCGCGAGTTCGGTCACGCGGTACGGGCCCGATCCGATGATCGCGCGCACCGTGCCGTCGGCGCCGAACGAGGCCGGCGCCAGCACCTGCGTGCTGCTATGGGAGAGCAGGGCTAGCAGGGGGGCGAAGGGGCGCGCGAGCCGGATGCTTACCGCACCGGTTTCGGCATCGATCCCCGCGATGGGCGCCGCACCCAGCACCCCGGCGGCATGGCGGGCGCGTCCGAGGGCAGCGACCACATCGGCGGCCATCACCGGCGTGCCGTCATGGAAACGCGCGCCCGGCCGCAGTGCGAAGCGCCATTGCAGGCCGTCTGGCGACATCTGCCAGCCGGCCGCCAGCCCCGGTACCGGCACGCCGGCCGGGGCGTAGTCGACCAGCGTCTCGGTGACCTGCATGCGCGAGAACAGGTAGCCGTTGCGCAGCGGATCGAGGCTGGACAGCTCCCACGGCCCGATCACGCGCAAGGTCGGCCGCGGCTGCGCGAACACGGCTTTCCCAGCGCCCACCGTCGACACAATCGGTGCCGCCAACGCAGCCTTCAGCAGCCGCCTGCGCTTCCCAATGTTCCCCATGGCGTCAGTAGCTGAGCCGCAGGCCCAGCCGCACCGTGCGGCCCGCGCCCGGCAGCACCCAGACGCTGCTGTAGGAACTGGCGTACCAGGTCTTGTCGAACAGGTTGTCCACGTTCAGCGTCACGCGCACGGTCTTGCTGTACTGCCAGTAGGCCAACAGGTCTGCCAGCGTGTAGGCGGGCAGCGAGAAGCTGTTCTGCGCATCGCCTGACCGTTTGCCGACGTAGCGCACGCCGCCGCCCACGCCGTAGCGCTGGCCGATGGGCGCAGCGTCCTCGTAGACCGCCATCAGGCTGCCGCTGGTGCGCGGGATGTTGAGCAGCGGCGTGCCGACGGGCAGCGTGCTGTCCTCGGTGATCTCGGCGTCGGTATAGGCCAGGTTGCCGCTCAGGCGCCAGTGCTTGCCGAGCTGCCCGGCCACGTCCAGTTCCACGCCCCGGCTGCGCGCCTCGCCGGCGGCCACCGAATAGGACGGATCGACCGGGTTCGCGGTCAGCACGTTGCGCTTGCGGATCTCGTACACCGCCAGCGTGCCGCCGATGCGGCGGTCGTCGCTGTCCACCTTCACGCCGGCCTCCACGGCGCGGCCGTGCTCGGGCGAGAACGCGTTGCCTGCGGCGTCGCTGCCGGCGTTGGGCCGGAACGAGCGGCTGGCGTTGGCGAACAGCGACACGTTGTGGCTGGCCAGATAGGTCAGCCCCACGCGCGGCGACACCGCCGTCTGGTGCTGGCTCGTCTCCGTGCCGCGCAGCCGGTTGTCGAGCGACTGGTTGAACGTATCGAAACGCACGCCCGCCAGCAGCCGCCAGCGCTCGCCCAGCCGCAACTGGTCCTGCGCATAGAGGCCGAGGCTGGTCTGGCGCTCGTAGGTGTCGGTGTTGGGGGCCAGCGCGGGCGGCGTCTGGCCGTACACGGGCTGATAGATGTCGATGGCGTAGGGCGCGGCGGCGCTGGGGTTGCGCCGCAGCTGCACCTGCGTATTGGCGAAGCGGTAGGTGTCGATGCCGACGATCACCTCGTGCCCGACTGGTCCGGTGGTGAACTTGCCGGTCACATCGGCCTGCAGCGACACATCGTCGGACTGATAGTCCCGATAGCGCCGCTGCCGCGTCAGCGTACGGTTGTCCGCCTGCAGCGCGCTCGCCTCGGTCGAATAGCCTTCCAGGCTGCCGCCGCGATAGGCCACGGCCAGCCGGCCCTTCCAGTCGGGCGAGAACTGGTGCTCCACACTCAACTGGTGCGACTGGCTGTCCAGCCGCATCGCGCCGTCATTGGGCTCGCCCAGGAAGCGCGAGCGCGGCACCGCGCCGAGCCGTCCCTGCACCGCCACCACGCCACGGTCCAGCGGCGTGGTGAAGCGCTGGAATTCGCCCGCGTACTGGACGATGGTGTCGGCGCCGAGCATCCACGTCAGGGACGGCGCCACCAGATAGCGCTGGCTGTCGATGAAGTCCCGCGTGCTGCCCTGGTGGTCGGCCACGGCCACCAGCCGGCCTGCCAGCGTCTCGGTAATCGGCCCGGTGAGGTCGGCGGCGGCACGGTAGCCGTCGCGGCTGCCCACCTGGAGATCGTAGGTCTGGCCGGGCTGGAAGCGCGGTTGCTTTGTGACGATGTTGAGGCTGCCGCCGGGCTCGCCGCTGCCATAGAGCGACGAGGTCGGCCCCTTCAGCACCTCCACGCGCTCGATGGTGGCGGCATCGCGCGGGGCGGTGAAGCCCCGGTTTGCCGTGAAGCCGTTGACCAGATAGGCCGCGCCGGTGTTCTCGTTGCCGGAGAAGCCGCGGATCGCGTAGTTGTCCCACAGCCCGCCGAAGCTGTTCTGGCGCGCCACGCCGCTCGCGTAGTCGAAGGTCTGGTCCAGCCGCGTGGCGCCGATATCGTCCAGCAGCGCGCGCGGCAGCACCCGCACGGACTGCGGCACCTCGCGCAGCGGGGTCTCGGTCCGCGTGGCGCCGCTGGCCAGGGCCGGCGCGTAGGCGTCGTCCGCCTGGCTGACCACGGATACCTCGGGCAGGAGCGGGGCGTCGTCGGCCTCGGCGGCAGTGGCGGCCATGGCGGTGGTCGTGACAAGCGCGGCGTAGCGCAGCCGGTGGCGGCGAGCGGAAAAATAACGAGTTCGCATCGGAAAAGATGGTCGGCGAGGGAAAAGGAACAACTTCCTTTTTGCAACAGGGTTGCATTATAGGGAAATTTGCGACGGATACGCCACCACTTTTTCCGCAGATCGACATGCGAAACAACCGCAACAAAACTATTGAAAAGGCCCCCGAAAAAATTGACTTCAGCCGCGCGGGCCGGCGGCGTAGCCTGTGCGGATCCCTATCCTGACCGCCCCCATGCCCGAGCTGGCCGACCTCGTCACGCCTTCGCCGCCCTCGTGGATGCCGCAGACCACTGGCTGGCTCGTGGTGGGACTGGTCATCCTGGCCGGTCTTGCCTGGCTGGGCTGGCGCGCCGGGCGGCGCTGGTATGCCAATCGGCATCGACGCGCGGCGCTGGCGGAGCTGACGCGCTGGACGCCCCAACTGGCTGGCGACGATCGCACCCGGGCCCAGGCCCTGCTGGGGCTGGCCGAACTGCTCAAGCGGGTGGCTTTGGCCGAATGGCCGCGCGAGGCCGTCGCGCCCTTGTCCGGCCCCGGCTGGCACCAATTCCTCCACGCCCACGCGGGCACGGCCGCCGACGCGGTGCCCGGGCTCGCCGCGCTGGTCGATGACGCCGAGTACCGGGGCGCCACCGTGCTGGCCGCGTGGCCGCCGCAACAGGCCCATGCCACAGCCGATGCCTGCCGGCGGTGGATCGCCGCCTACCGTCGGGATAGCCGGGATAGCCGGGATAGCCGGGACTCGCCGCCCAACCGCCAATGATCGTCTTCGCCTATCCGTGGCTGTTCGTGCTGTTGCCCCTGCCGCTGCTGGTCTGGTGGCGGCTGCCGCCGTACCGGGAGCGCAGCGCCTCCGTGCGACTGCCGTTCTTCGAGGAAGTGGCCGATGCGGTCGGCCTGAAGCCGGCCACCGGCGCCCACGTGCCGCGCCGCAACCTCGTCCAGCGCGTATTGGCCCCGATTGCCTGGGCGCTGGTGGTCACGGCGCTGGCCCGGCCGCAGTTCCTGGAGCCCCCTCTATATAAGAAGGAGCCCGTGCGCGACCTGCTGGTGGCGCTGGACCTCTCCCAGTCGATGGACACCCGCGACTTCCGCGATACCGCCGGTGCGCTGGACACCCGCGTGCATGCCGTGCGCCAGGTGGTGGGGGATTTCGTCGCCCACCGCCCCGGCGACCGCATCGGCCTCATCGTCTTCGGCGACGCCCCGTACCCGCTCGCCCCCTTCACGCTGGACCACGCGCTGGTGCGCACGCTGATCGCGGACATGGTGCCCGGCATGGCCGGCGCCAGCACGGCGCTGGGCGATGCCATCGGCCTCGGCATCAAGCTGTTCGACAACAGCCACGCCGCGGAGAAGGTGATGATCGTGCTGACCGATGGCAACGACACCGCCAGCCGCATGCCGCCGGCGCAGGCCGCCGAGATTGCGCGCACGCGCGGGGTGGTGGTGCATACGATCGGCATCGGCGACCCGGCGGCCACGGGCGAGGCCAAGGTCGATCTGGATATGCTCAAGCGCATCGCCAGCAGCACCGGCGGGCGCTATTTCTTCGGCGCCGACCAGAACGCGCTGGCGGCGATCTACGCCACGCTGGACCGCGTTACCCCGCATCAGGAAAAGACGCTGAACTGGCGCCCGCGCCGTGAGTTGTTCATGTGGCCGCTCGGCGTGGCCGTGTTGATCGTGCTGGGCTACCAGCTGGCGATGGCCGTCTACGCGCGCTGGACCTTCCGCGCCGCCCCACGCGCCTCCCGGGAGCCTGCCGCATGAGCGCGCTGTTCGAATCGCTCGCCCAGTTCCACTTCCTGCGCCCGTGGTGGCTGCTGGTGTTGCTGGCCGCCGTGTGGCTGCCGTGGGCGGTGGGGCGGCAGGGGGATGTGCGCCGGCGCTGGCGCGGCACCATCGCCCCGCATCTGCTCGATGCCCTCGTGGTGGGCGAGAAGCGCCGCCGCGCAGTGCGCCCGGTGCATGGGATTGCCGCGCTGCTGGCGCTGGGCGCCATCGCGCTGGCCGGCCCCACCTGGGAGCGCGAGCGCCCGCCGTTCCTGGCTGACAAGGCGCCGCTGGCCATCGCCATCGACCTCGGCACGACCATGGACGCCATCGACGTCAGCCCCACCCGTCTGGAGCGCGCCAAGCTCAAGGTCAAGGCGCTGCTGGCGCACCGCGACGGCGGCCGCACGGCGCTGTACGCCTACGCCGGCTCCACGCATATGGTCCTGCCGCTGACGGACGATGCGGACCTGCTCCAGACCTTCGTCGACGCGCTCCAGACCCGCATCATGCCGGTGCCCGGCAAGGACACCGCGCTGGCCGTGCGCACCGTCGACACGGCGCTCGCCAAGGAGCCGGTGCCCGGCACGATCCTGTTGCTGACCGATGGCGTGGAAGCCGGCGCCGCCAAGGCGATACAGGCGCAGCACGGCAGCCGGCGCACGCAGGTGGTGGTGCTCGCCATCGGCACGGCGGAGGGCGGGCCGCTGCGCGCGGGCGACGGCGCCGCGCCGGGGCTCGATGCCGATGGCCTGCACGCGCTGCGGGACAGCGGTATCCCGGTGGCCACGCTGACCACGGACAGCGACGCCGATGTGGCCTGGGTGCAGCGCCACGTGCAATCGCATGTGGAGCAGACCCACGCCAGTGACACGCAGCGCTGGCGCGACGCCGGCTGGCCCCTGACCATCCCCATCGCGCTGCTGGCGGTGCTGTGGTTCCGGAAGGGCTGGTCCGTGCGATGGATCGCCGGGCTGGCCGTGGCGATGGCGCTTGGCGCGCCGCCTGCGCCTGCACAGGCTCAGGCTCCAGCCCAGGCCGAAGAGAAATCATGGACCTGGGCCGACCTCTGGCTCACCCCCGACCAGCAAGGCCGGCGCGCGTTCGAACGTGGCGATTACGCTATCGCCGCGCAGCGCTTCACCGATCCGATGTGGCGCGGCGTGGCCTACTACCGCAACGGCCAGTACGCGGAGGCCGCGCGCGCCTTCGGGCAGGTCAACACKACGGATGGCCAGTTCAACCTCGGCAACGCGCTGGCGCGGCAGGAAAAATATAAGGAAGCCTCGGCGCGCTATCGGCTGGTGCTGCAACAGCGGCCCGGCTGGCAGCCGGCGCAGAAAAACCTCGCGCTGATGACGCAGATGCTGGCGCGCAAGCCGCCCCCGCAGAGCGACGAGGAGTCGCCCGACATCCCGCCAGACAAAATCGTCKACGACCCGAGCAAGCCCCCACCGCCGCCCAGCGACCAGACCCAGCAGATGGGCCGCGTGCAGCAGAATGCCGAGATGTGGATGCGGGCGATCCAGACCTCGCCCACGGAGCTGCTGGCGCGCAAGTTCGCGCTGCAGGAGGGCAAGCCATGAGCGGGTGCCGGATGCGTCACGCCGTGGGCGTGGTCCTGCTGTGTGCCGCTACGCTCGCCCACGCGGCCGGGCCCACTGTGCACGTGAAGGTGGTCGGGCCGCAGCCGGTGGTGGCGGGCCAGTCGGTGCAGGTGGAAGTCACCGTGCTTGCGCCGAATTTCTTCCTGTCCGCGCCGGCCTTCCCGGTGCTGCAGATCCCGGGCGCGGTGGTGACCATGCCCGACGACCGTGGCATCAACTCCACCGAGACCATCGACGGCGCCAGCTTCGCAGGCATCCGCAAGACCTACGTGGTCACGCCGCAGGGCGCCGGGGACTTCGCGCTGCCGCCCATCGAGTTCCGCTTCACCCACGCCGGGAGCGATGGCAAACCGCAGGCGGCCACCGTCACGCTGCCGCCGACGACGATCCACGCCAGCGGGCAGGCGGGAAAGAGCGGGCAGGGCACGGCGACGCTTCCGGCTGGCGCGCTCCAGGTGACCCAGCAGTTCGACAAGCCCATCGACGAGAACACCAAGCTGCGCGCTGGCGACGCGCTGGTGCGCACCATCACCATCGTCGCGCCGGGCACCCCAGCGATGATGATCGCCCCGCCGGCCCCGCCCGCCCTTCAGCCGCCGCGCGGCGTGCGCCAGTTCCGTGCCGATCCGGTCCTGCAGGACGACGCCTCCGGTGGGCGCCGCATCGAAACCATTACCTATGTGTTCGAGGACAGCGGCCGCCACACCTTGCCGGCGGTGCCAGTGAGCTGGTACGACGCCGCCACGGGAAGGCGCGCGGCCTCGACGGCCCCGGCGGTGACCGTGATCGTGGCGCGCGCGGCACCCGGGCTGGGGCTGTCGCCGTCGGGCGGGCTGGCATGGCGCCCGCCGGCCTGGCTCGACGAGATCGACTGGCGCATGACCGGCGCCATCGTCCTCGCGGTGCTGGTGCTGGGCTACGGGATCTGGCGATGGCGTAGGGGGCACGGTGCCGTCAGTGCCGCATGGCGCGCCCGCTGGCATCGCACCACGGAGACGTGCAGCAACCTCTGGCACCGCTCCGGCCTGCCGCCGCTGAATCCCGGCCAAGGTCCCGGCCAGGACTAGTTCTTTTCCGAAATCATTCAGATCGCACAAAAAAAGTTTGCATTCCTTTCGCTGCATGGAGCCTGCAAACTCCTCAGTGTTCACTGAAGTGCACTGGACGAGGGGTGGCATGTCACAGGGGCAGCGAGGGAAAGCTAAGTTGGGTGCGAAGGTGGCCCATGAATCCACATGGCGCGGCCGACTCTGGCTGGTGGCCCTGGCGGGCGCGATGGCGCTGGCTGGCGCGGGTGGCTCGTACTGGTATGCCTCGCGCAGCGGTCCAGGCGCGGGTGCGGGTGCATCGGCCGTCAAGCCGGGCGATGGCATCAGCGGGCCGCTCGGCATGGTCCATGTGCCCGGCGGCGAGTTCCTGATGGGCAGCGACCACAAGATGGCCCAGCCCAATGAACGTCCGGCCCACAAGGTGCGCGTGCCGGGCTTCTGGATGGACCAGCATCACGTCACCAATGCCGAATTCCGCAAGTTCGTCACCGCCACGGGCTACCTGACCACGGCCGAGCGCGCGCCTGACTGGGAGACCATGAAGGTCCAGCTTCCGTCCGGCACGCCGCGTCCGCCCGATAGCGCGATGGTGGCCGGCGCGATGGTCTTCGTCGCCACCAACGGCCCGGTGCCGCTGCGCGAGAACTGGCGCTGGTGGCGCTTCGTGCCCGGTGCGGACTGGCGCCATCCCACCGGCCCCGGCAGCAGCATCGAGGGCAAGGACGATCATCCCGTGGTGCAGGTGTCCTATGAGGACGCCGAGGCCTACGCCAAATGGGCCGGCAAGCGCCTGCCGACCGAGGCCGAATGGGAATTCGCGGCGCGCGGCGGGCTGGAGCAGGCCACCTACGCCTGGGGCGATCAGTTCGCGCCGGATGGCCGCCAGATGGCCAACGTCTGGCAGGGCCAGCAGGTGCAGCCGTTCCCGGTGGTCAGCGCCAAGGCCGGCGGCGCGGCGGGCACCAGCCCCGTGCGCACCTTCCCGGCCAACGGGTACGGGCTCTATGACATGACCGGCAATGCGTGGCAGTGGGTGGCCGACTGGTATCGCGCCGACCAGTTCCGCCGCGAGGCCGCCGAGATGAAGACCGTGGTGCTCAACCCGGCCGGCCCCCGTGACTCCTGGGACCCGAGCKAACCCGGCGTGCCCGTGAAGGCGCCCCGGCGCGTCACGCGCGGCGGCTCCTTCCTCTGCAACGAGGACTTCTGCCTGAGCTACCGCCCCAGCGCGCGGCGCGGCACGGACCCGTACACCAGCATGTCGCACCTCGGCTTCCGGCTCGTGATGGATGACAGCCGATGGACAGCCCTGCGCAAGCAGCCCGCCACGGCGATGCAGCCCCCGCCCCAGGACAGCGCGATGCCCCTGTCCGCCCAACTTTCCTCAACCGGAGTCAATCGATGAACGCGAAAGGACTTCCCTCGCAGCGGGCTACGGCGCGCCGCTGGCAACTCGCGGCCACGGCCGTCGTCGCGGCGCTCGCGATAGCGGGCTGTAAGCGGGCCGATGAGAACAAGCCTGCCGAGACGCAGGCCCCGGCCGCCCCGGCTGCTCAGGCCCCGGCCCCGGCAGCGCCGCCGCCCGTGACATCGACGACACCTGCCCCCACCACCCCCGTCCCGGCCACCGCCCCGGCGCAGGGCGCCTCGCCGGTGGCCGCCGCCCCGGCTGGCGCACGCAGCGGCAAGCCCAACATCGTCGTGATCTTTGGCGACGATGTCGGCCTCGGCAACGTCAGCGCGTTCAGCCACGGCGTGGTCGGCTACAAGACGCCGAACATCGACCGCATCGCCAAGGAAGGGATGATGCTGACCGACTACTACGCCGAGAACAGCTGCACGGCGGGCCGCTCCACCTTCATCACCGGACAGACCGTGTTCCGCACCGGGCTCTCCAAGGTGGGCCTGCCAGGCGCGCCGGTGGGCCTGCAGGACCGCGACATCACCATCGCCCAGGCCCTCAAGCCGCTGGGCTACAACACCGCACAGTTCGGCAAGAACCACCTGGGCGACCAGGACCGCTTCCTGCCCACCAAGCACGGCTTCGACGAGTTCTTTGGCAACCTGTACCACCTGAACGCCGAGGAGGAACCCGAGCGCCCGTACTGGCCCAAGGACAACCCCGACTTCCTCAAGTACTACAACCCGCGCGGCGTGATCCACAGCACGGCGGACGGCAAGATCGAGGACACCGGGCCGCTGAACCGCAAGCGCATGGAGACCATCGACGACGAAACCACCGGCGCGGCGATCCAGTACATCCAGAAGCAGGCGCAGGGGGACAAGCCGTTCTTCCTGTGGATGAACTTCACGCGCATGCACCTGTTCACGCACGTGCGCCCCGAGTACCGCGGCAAGGCCGGGCTGGGCGGCGGCCACGAGTACGCGGACGGCATGTGGGAGATGGACCAGAACGTGGGCAAGCTGCTCAAGTCGATCGATGACGCCGGCATCACCAACAACACCATCGTGGTCTACACCACGGACAACGGGCCGAACTTCTTCACCTGGCCGGACGCCGCCAATACGCCGTTCCGCAGCGAGAAGGATTCGAACTGGGAAGGCGCCTACCGGGTCCCGGCGATGATCCGCTGGCCGGGGAAGATCCAGCCGGGCACGGTTTCCAACGGGCTGATGTCCGGGCTCGACTGGTTCCCCACGCTGCTGGCCGCCGCCGGTGATGGTGATGTGAAGGATCGCCTGGTCAAGGGCACCACGCTGGGCGGCAAGAGCGCCAAGGTGCACCTGGACGGCTACAACCAGTTGCCGATGCTGACTGGCCAGACCGAGAAAAGCGCGCGTAACGAGTTCTTCTACTTCAACGACGATGCCGAACTCGTGGCCATGCGCTATGACGTGCTCACGCAGGGCGCCACCCAGCCCACCGCGTGGAAGGTGGTGTTCTGCGAGCAGCGGGCGCGGGGCGGTTTCGAGGTCTGGAAGGAGCCGTTCACCTGCCTGCGCGCGCCAAAGTACTTCAACCTGCGCATGGACCCCTACGAGCGCGCGGACACCGGGCCGACCAATCTTTACCACCAGCTCGAAACCGAGAACCCGTACCTGTTCATCGAGGGTAACCGGCGCGCCATCCAGTTCCTGCAGACCTTTGTCGACTATCCGCCCAGCCAGTTGCCGGCCAGCTTCACGATTGACCAGGCCGAGGCAAGCGTGAAACGCAAGGTGGCCGAGCAGATGGCCAAGGCGCAGTCCGCCCAACCGCCGAAGAAGTGACGGCGGCGGACCGGAAGCTGGAACCCGCCATGGGCGCGCGCCAGAGTCGTGGCACGCGCACCGCCGCCCAGGCGGCGGTGCGGGCCGGCACGGCCTGGCGGGTGCCCGCCGCGCTGCTGGTCCTGTCCGGCGCGGCCGGGCTGGTCTATCAGGTCCTGTGGGTCAAGCAGCTCTCGCTGGTGCTCGGCGTGGATGTGCACGCCGTCACCGTCGGCGTCAGCGCGTTCTTCGCCGGGCTGGCGCTGGGCGGCTGGACCATTGGCCGATGGGCCGACCGCGCCGCTTCGCCCTGGCGGCTCTACCTGTGGCTGGAATGCGCGATTGCCGTGCTGGCGCTGGGCGCTACCCTGGCGCTGGCCCACGCGGCGGCGCCGTTCGCGTGGCTGGAAACCCGCGCCGGCATCGTGGCGTGGGCCTTGCCCGTGCTGCTGGTGGCCCTGCCGGCGGTAGCCATGGGCGGCACCATGCCCGTGCTGCTGCGCGCGATCCGTCCTTCCGGAGAACTTGGCGCCCATGGCGGGCGGCTCTATGCCGCCAATACCGCCGGGGCGATTGCCGGCACGCTGCTGGCGGCGTTCGTCGCCATTCCGCTGCTCGGTGTGTTCGGCAGCGCCTGCGCGGCGGCAGGGCTGAACCTGCTGGCTGGTGCCGGGGCGCTCTGGCAGAGCCGGCGGGTGCAGGCCGTCGCTGTTGCCTCTCCTTCGCCATCCATCGCGCCTGCCACGGGCACCGCGCAGCGGCGGCTGGCGCTGGGGCTCTACGCCGTGGCGGGCGGCATCGCGCTGGGCTACGAAGTGGTCTGGTCACAGGCCATCGTCCAATTCCTGAGTACGCGGGCGTTTGCCTTCGCGGTGGTGCTGGCGACTTATCTGGCCGGGCTGGTGCTGGGCAGCGCGCTGGTGGCGCGCCGCGTGGACCGTTCGCGTGACCCGTGGAGTGCCTTCGCGCTGCTGGTGGTCGGGGCGGGGCTGGTGGCGCTGGTCGAATTCGCGTGGCTCGGGGAATGGCTGCCGGCCCTGCAATCCGCCGCCTACGCGCGGGTGCTGGAGGGCACGGGCAACCTGCTCGTCGCCTCCAGCGCGCGCTTTGCCGTGGCGGCGCTGTGCATCGTCTTCGTGCCCACCGTGTTGCTGGGCGCGGCGTTTCCGTACGCGGTGCGGCTCTCGGTCGATCCGGCACGGGTCGGGGCCGGGCTGGGCGCCGTGCTGGCGCTCAACACGCTGGGCGGCATCKCCGGATCGGTGCTGGCGGGCGTGGTGCTGGTGCCGTGGATTGGCGTGGTGCATACGCTGGGCGTGCTCGCTGCCGCCAGCGCGCTGGTAGCCGTGCTGGCGATGGCCTTTGGCGATGGCGTCACGCGTCGCGCCCGGGTGGCGATTCCGCTGCTGGCCGTGATCACGCTGATGGTGGCCGTGGCCACGCCCGCAGACCGGCTGGCTCGCCTGCTGGCGCAGGCGCGTGGCGGCGAACTGGTGTTCTACGAGGAAAGCCGGGGCGCCACGGTGGCCGTGGTCGAGCAGGCCAAGGGCACGCAGAGCTTCCGGCGGCTCTATATCCAAGGGGTGTCGAACTCGGGCGATACCATGACGTCGCTGCGCTATATGCGCCTGCAGGCGCTGTTGCCGCTGATCGTCCACAACGGCACGCCGCGCTCGGCGCTGGTGATCGGGCTCGGCACCGGCATTACCGCCGGCGCGCTGCTCCAGTACCCGGGCCTGGAACACCGCGTGGTGGCGGAGCTGCTGCCAGCCGTGGTGCGCGCCGCGCCGAACTTCCGGGGCAATTTCGACGCCAGCCACGACAAGCGCATCGACATCCGCCTGCGCGACGGCCGCCGCGAACTGCTGCAGGGCACGCAGCGCTACGACCTCGTCACGCTGGAGCCGCCGCCGCCGTCCGCGAGCGGCGTGGTCAACCTCTATTCGCGCGAGTTCTACCAGTTGGCCGCCAGCCGCCTGCAACCGGGCGGCATCGTCGCCCAGTGGCTGCCGCTGCCGACCCAGAACCGCGACGACACCCGCTCGCTGGTGCGCAGCTTCCTCGACGTCTTCCCGCATGCCTCGCTCTGGACTACCGAACTCCACGAGATGCTGCTGGTGGGCTCGGCCGAACCGCTGAAGCTCGATGCGCCGACGATCGCCGCCCGCTTCCAGCAGCCCGAAGTCGCCAGCGCGCTGCGCGCCGTCGGCGTGGCCTCGCCGGCGGCACTGCTGGCCACCTACATTACGGACCGCGATGGCCTCGACTGGTTTGCCGGCGATGCCCCCGCCGTGACCGATGACCGCCCGCGCATCGAGTACACCGGCTGGGTGCGCCAGAAGGCGTTCGTGCCAGTGCTGCGCGAGCTGCTGGCGCTGCAATCGGACCCGCCGCTCACCGGCGGCGACGATGCCCTGCAACAGGCGATCCGCCGGGAGCGCGACAACCTCCAGACCTTCTACGCCGCCGGCCTGGACGCCTACGAGGGCAACCGGCAGGCCTGGAGCCACCACATCACCGAGGCGATCCAGGCCGACCCCGACAATCCCTACTACCGCTGGTTCACCGGAGGCGGCCGATGAGTGCCCGCGACGACATCCTCACGCTGCAGGCCCGCATGGGCGAGTCCATCGTCGGGCAGGCGCGCATGATCGAACGGCTGCTGCTCGGCCTGCTGGCGGATGGCCACCTGCTGGTGGAGGGCCTGCCGGGGCTGGCCAAGACCCGGGCGATCAAGAGCCTGGCGCGCCATCTGGACGCGCGGCTCTCGCGCATCCAGTTCACGCCCGACCTGCTGCCGGCCGACATCACCGGCTCCGATATCTATGTGACGGACGCCGGCCGGGGCGACTTCCGCTTCCAGGCCGGGCCGATCTTCGCCAACCTGATCCTCGCCGACGAGGTCAACCGCTCGCCCGCCAAGGTGCAGGCCGCGCTGCTAGAAGCCATGGAGGAGCGGCAGGTGACCGTGGGGGGCCAGACACACAAGCTCGAGCCGCTGTTCCTGGTCATGGCGACGCAGAACCCGATCGAGCAGGAGGGCACTTATCCGCTGCCCGAGGCGCAGATGGACCGCTTCCTGATGCATGTGAACGTGGGCTACCCCGAGGCCAGCGCGGAGGCCGAGATCATCCGGCTGGCGCGCAGCGAGGAAGCGCCGCCGCCGCAGGCCGCTGGTGGCGCCACGGCGGACAAGCTCTCGCCCGAGTCCGTGTTCGCGGCGCGGGCGGCCATCCACGGCATTGCCGTCAGTGAGCCGGTGGAGCGCTATATCGTCGCGCTGGTGCAGGCCACGCGTGACCCGGGCCAGTTCGACGATGACCTCAAGCGCTGGATTCAGGTGGGCGTGAGCCCGCGCGGGTCGATCGGGCTGGACAAGGTGGCGCGCGCCATCGCCTGGCTGCGCGGGCGCGATCACGTGACCCCGGACGATGTGCAGGCCGTGGTGCACGACGTGTTCCGCCATCGGCTGATCCTGTCCTACGAGGCCCACGCCGCGTCCGTCAGCGCCGATGCGGTGATCGACCGCCTGCTGCAACGCGTGGCCGTGGCCTGACAGCCACCCCACCATGCCGCGCGACTTCGCCGCCCGCGACCGAGCCGCCACCGGTGCCGGCGCGGCCCCCTCGACCGCCACGCCGGGCGTCAACGTCGACATGAACGCGCTGGCCGCCCTGGAGGCCACGGCCCGCGACTTCCACTTCCGCACGCGCCAGCCGGTGCACAGCCTGCTGTCCGGCCGGCACGGCTCACGGGTGCGCGGGCGCGGGCTGGCCTTCGAGGAGGTGCGCGGCTACCTGCCCGGCGACGATGTGCGGACCATGGACTGGCGCGTGACGGCGCGCACCGGCAAGCCGCACGTGCGCGTCTATGCCGAGGAGAAGGAGCGCCCGGTGCTGCTGGTGGTGGACCAGCGCATGAACATGTTCTTCGGCAGCCGGCGCGCGATGAAATCGGTCGTGGCGGCAGAAGTGGCCGCACTGGCCGCGTGGCGCATCGTGGCCGATGGTGATCGCGTCGGCGGCATCCTGTTCGGCGATACCGACCTGACCGCCAGCGCGCCGCGCCGCAGCCGGGATGCCGTGCTGCACCTGCTGGGCGATCTCGTCGCCCATAACCGCCGCCTGCATGCCGAGGCAACCGCCCGGCGCGGCGCCGACCAGTTCAACGCAGCGCTGGAGCGCGCGGTGCGGCTGGCGGGCCACGACCATCTCGTCATCGTCATCAGCGACTTCGACGGCGCCGACGACCGCACGCGCCGGCTGATGCTGGCGCTGCGCAGCCGTAATGACGTGCTGTCGGTGCTGGTCTACGACCCCTTCCTGCTGGAGTTGCCCGATTCCGGCCACCTCGTGGTCAGCGACGGCGAGCTGCAGGTGGAACTAGGCTTCGGCCGCGCCGCGCTGCGTGACCAGATCGGCAGCTTCGCCAGCCAGCACAGCCAGGCGCTGTTCGACTGGCACCACGGCATCGGCGTGCCGCTGCTGCCGGTTTCCGCCGCCGAGGACGTGGCGGTGCAGCTGCGGCGGCTGTTGGGGTAGCTAGCACGCGCAACGCGATAGCCATATGCGACAAGTCTCATTTTTGCGGGACGGTCGACCTTCGACAAGAAACGGCTGAATAGTCGGGCAAGGCCGTTTTCCCCCCATGGAAAAGTGTTTACCGTGCAGCGCGCGGGGCGTCGCATCGCCCCTGCCGCCAGTTCAAACACGCGAACCTTGGGGACCTGACGTCTATGGCCATCGAAAAGACATGCGGCTACTGCGACAAGCGTGGCCTGCTCATCCTGCCCGTGCGCTATGCCGTCGCGCCCATCGACATGGGGCTGCCGGCAGTTACCGCGCCCTTGAAGGTCGAAGACACCGCCCGCAGCGTCGGCAAAGGCCAGAAGCAGGACCTGACGCTGCATGGCAGCGCGCGCTACACGACCCGCTTGCTACGCTGCGGCTACCTGTATGTGTATGACGAAAAACGCGATCGAATGGACGCTTACTGGATCTCAGAGGATGGCTACTACGATGGCTACTAC